>NZ_AKJR01000206.1:0-107081 GCF_000282235.1 Pseudomonas sp. GM24
AGCTTGCTCGCGAAAGCGTCGGTTCAGACAATGCTTCGTTGACTGACACAACGCCTTCGCGAGCAGGCTCGCTCCCACAAGGGTTTTTCGCATTACCGGAGATCACTTCCCGGCAATTTGCGCCTTGGTGTAGAAGCCGTCCTGTTCGAGCAGGTCGATGTTGTCCTTGGTCAACGGGGTTGGCGTGAGCAGGATGGTGTCGACTTTTTTGCTGCCGTTGTCGTACTGCGAGCTGAAGGCAGGTTTTTCGTTGCGTGCCAGTTGCACCGAGAGCTTGGCGGCTTCGGTGGCGATGAGTTTCAGCGGTTTGTACACGGTCATGGTTTGCGTGCCGGCGATCACGCGCTTGACCGCGGCAAGGTCAGCGTCCTGCCCGGAAATCGGCACCTTGCCGGCCAGTTGCTGTGCCGCCAGTGCCTGAATCGCGCCGCCTGCCGTGGCGTCGTTGGAGGCAACGATACCGTCGATTTTGTTGTCGTTGCGGGTCAAGGCGTTTTCAACAATGCTCAGCGCCTCGGTCGGGTTCCATTCCTTCACCCACTGTTGTCCGACAATCTTGATATCGCCCTTGTCGATGGCCGGTTGCAGCACTTTCATCTGGCCTTCACGCAGGATCTTGGCGTTGTTGTCGGTGGGCGCACCACCGAGCAGGAAGTAATTGCCCTTGGGCGCGGCATTCAGCACGCCGCTGGCCTGCATCTCGCCGACTTTTTCGTTATCGAAGGAAATGTAGGCGTCGACATCGGCGTTGAGGATCAGACGATCATAGGAGACGACTTTGATCCCGGCTTTCTTCGCTTCGGCCACCGCGTTGGTCAGCACCGTGGCGTTGAACGGCACGATGACGATGACATCGACGCCCCGGGAAATCAGGTTTTCGATCTGGGAAATCTGCTTCTGCTCATTGGCATCGGCCGACTGCACGAAGACCTTGGCATCCATTTTTTCGGCCGCCGCGACGAAGTAGTCACGGTCACGCGACCAGCGTTCCAGGCGCAGGTCATCAATGGAGAAACCGATTTTCGGGTGGGCAGCGTCAGCCATCACCGGCAGTGACAGCAGCGCCAGGGCAGTGGCCAATAGCGTGCGTTTTACGTTCTTCATAGTGGGGCGTCCTTTTATTGTTGTTGGAAAGACACGGCCTGACGATGAGTATCGGGCTGGTAAAACTGTAGAGAATCCGCAGACGCCGCAGGCACAGATTTGTCGTAGAAATGTCACCGCGTCGATGCGCCCGCAGACTCCCTGTGTGATCAGCGATAGATAAAGCGGTTGACGACGTTTTCGAGCATTTCCTGGCGGCCGCTGACCGCTTGCGGGTTCAACTCGTTGGTGAACGCGTGCTCGGCCAACGACTCAAGGTTGAAGTCACCGGCCATCACCGCCTGCCCGAACGGCTGCTGCCAGCCGGCGTAGCGTTGATCCTTCAGCCGTTGCAGCTCGTCGTTCTGCACCATGGCCGCTGCGCGTTCCAGAGACAGCGCGAGAACGTCCATGGCGCCGACGTGGCCATGGAACAGATCGATCTGATCAAGGCTTTGCCGGCGCACCTTGGAATCGAAGTTGAAACCGCCATTCTTGAAGCCGCCGGCCTTGAGGATTTCATAGGTGGCCAGGGTCATTTCTTCGACGCTGTTGGGGAACTGGTCGGTGTCCCAACCGTTTTGCGGATCACCGCGGTTGGCGTCGATGCTGCCGAAAATCCCCAGCGAGACCGCCGTCGCAATCTCGTGATGAAAGCTATGACCGGCCAGTGTCGCGTGGTTGGCCTCGATGTTGACCTTGATTTCGTGCTCCAGCCCGAACTGCTGGAGAAAGCCGAACACGGTGGCGCTGTCGTAATCGTATTGATGCTTGGTCGGCTCCTGCGGCTTGGGTTCGATCAGCAGATCACCGGTGAAGCCGATCTTGTGTTTGTGCTCGACCACCATGCGCATGAAGCGGCCGAGCTGTTCGCGCTCACGTTTCAAGTCCGTGTTGAGCAGGGTTTCGTAGCCTTCGCGACCGCCCCACAACACGTAGTTGGCGCCTTTCAGGCGATGGGTCGCGTTCATGGCGCTGAACACCTGGGCAGCGGCGCAGGCGAACACTTCGGGATCGGGGTTGCTCGCGGCGCCGGCAGCGAAACGCGGGTTGCTGAAGCAATTGGCGGTGCCCCACAGCAGCTTGATACCGCTGGCTTCCTGGTGTTGCTCGAGGTGGTCAACCATCTGCGCGAAGTGGTTGCGGTACTCCTTCAGAGAGCTGCCTTCCGGAGCGACATCGGTGTCATGGAAGCAGTAATAGTCGATACCCAGTTTGGAGAAAAACTCGAAGGCGGCGGCTGCTTTGCCGATCGCCAGTTCCATCGGGTCGCCGGCATGTTGCCAAGGGCGCTTGAACGTCCCCGCACCGAACACATCGGAACCCGGCCAGACGAACGTGTGCCAGTAACAGGCGGCCATGCGCAGGTGTTCGCGCATGGGTTTGCCGAGGATGAGTTTGTCGGCGTCGTAGTGACGAAAGGAGAGGGGAGAATCGCTGTCTGGGCCTTCGTAGCGAATCGCATCGACATCGGGGAAATACTGCATGGACCTTGTCCTTGTTGTTCTTGGCGGTGTCTCGATACTAGCAACGGCCCTGTACCCGCTGATTATGAAAAACATCAACACGGGGTGCGATTTTGCGTATTGAGCTTCTTCGGCCAGGCGCCTAGTCTGTGCCAATCGCCTCTGTGACAAGGGGGCCCAGAACAAGCATAAAAACAATGAAAACCGTACCGCCTGTTCACCGCATCGCCCTGTTGTTCAACGGCAGCAAGATCTACGACCGTGGCATCATCAGCGGCATCGGCAACTACCTGAGCAGCACCCGCGCCTCCTGGGACCTGTTTCTCGAAGAGGACTTTCTCTGTCGTTTGAAAGGCATCGAGCGCTGGCAGGGCGACGGGATCATCGCCGACTTCGACGATCCGCTGATTGGCGAGGCACTGGCCGATATCCAGATGCCGGTGGTAGCGGTAGGGGGCTCGTACGAGGATAAACGCGCCTATCCGAAAGCGATTCCCTACGTCGCCACCGATAACAACGCACTGATAACGCTGGCCTACACGCACTTGATCGAGGCAGGACTGCAGCGCTTTGCCTGCTTCAGCCTGCCGGAAGCGCAAGCCAATCGTTGGGCACAGGAGCGGGAAAAAGCCTTTCGCAAACTAATGAAACGCGACGGCCTGCACGGCGAAATCTATCGCGGCATGGGCACCAGCGCACCGCTGTGGGACAGCGCCGTCGAACAGTTGATCGCCTGGTTGCAAAGCCTGCCCAAACCCATCGGCATCATCGCCGTCAGCGACGCCCGCGCGCGCCAGTTGCTGCAAGCCTGCCTGACCGCCGGCATTGCGGTGCCGGAGCAGGTGGCATTGATCGGCATCGACAACGATCCGCTGACCCGCAGCCTGACTCGAGTGCCGCTGAGTTCGGTTATTCAGGGCACGGAAACCATGGGCCGTACCGCCGCGCAACTGCTCCACCAGATGCTGCACGGCATGCCATCTACCGGTACGCAGATCCTGATCCCGCCGGATGCGGTCAACGTGCAGGTGTCGAGTTTGCACCAGCCGTTGGGCAATCCTTACGTCATGCAGGCGCTGCTGTTCATTCGCCAATATGCTTGCCAAGGCATTAAAACAGCGCAGGTGGCGGCTTATGTCGGCGTTTCGCGTTCGTCACTCGAAGCGCATTTTCGTGCTGAGCGAGGCTGTAGCGTGCATGACGAGATTTTGCGTTTCAAACTGGCAGCGGCGACTAGCGGCCTTAAAGATGCAGATTCAGTGATTGCCGACGTTGCGCGCAGTTGTGGGTTTAAATCTGCGCAGTATCTGCACACGGTGTTTCGGCGGGAGTTTGGCTGCACGCCGCGGGAGTATCAGCAAGGAGCAGGGATGCGCTAATGGAATGGCGGAAATGAGGTTAGAGCGGGCATCAATGTCTTGATTGTTGCGTGAACAATGAATCGTCCGCTGTTCGTTTCTCTGGATGGGCCCAAAGGTACCGGCAAAACCACACTGTTGGAGGCCGTTACGCAAGTACTGAGGGCGGGCAACCAGAAAGTCATCCGGCTTTGCGAGAGAAAAAGCGATCCGTTCAGGGGTGAAACCATGGCCTTGGTTAACACTCTGGCGAGAAATCCTTGCCGGGATCTGGAGTGGGCTGTGTGTCAGCGCCTTGCGGATAGCCGTCGCTGGATCTCCCAGAACGTTCTGACGAAGCAGCCGCTGGACAGCATCATCTTGATCGATCGCTGGTATCCCTCGGATGCGGCGTTTCGCCAAACCATCCCGTTTGCCGAGATTCTTCAATTGAATATGGAGCGAGATGTGCGGGTGCCAGATCTGCATGTCGGCGTCGTCACCGATCCGGATATTTCATGGGCCAGAGCTGCTAACCGATCACGAGGACTGGGCGGCACTGTGATCCAGAAGCACGCAGAGCATGTGGCGTGTACGGAAATGTTCGAGCAAGCGGTCAAGGATCACGGTTGGATGTTGTGCCGTAATGAAGGAACGGTTGAGGAGGCGACGATGCTGGTGGTTTCTCGGGTCTATGAGGTGCTTGGGTTGAACGTCGAAGTGGATGCCAGTCTTGGCGCTCAGGGTATCGCGTAGACCTTGAAGTTCAGTGGACACGGCCTGCCAGGAAGGGGCGTCTGGTGAAATTTTCTGGGGTTGGGCAGGACGCTTGCTCAGGCGCTCTGAATAGCCTGATGACGCTTTTATAGAAACAGGATGAGCAAAACCGCGACAGCCACAAAGCCATCGCGGTTGTTCTGCGTTTTAGCGGTTAGCGTCGGCCAAGCCAGCCTCGATGAAGCGAACGGAACTCTCCATAGCCTGCTGACCTTCTGGCAGCATGGTGGCGTAGAAGTGCCAAGCGTGGAACATCGCAGGCCATACTTCCAGGTTCACGCGAACCCGGTTATCTGCCAGGTGAGTTGCGAGGCGCATTGCATCACTCAACATCAGCTCGTTTTCGCCGATCTGCACCAAGATTGGTGGAAGACCGGTGACGTCCGCGAACACAGGTGAGGCAAGAGGATGATTGGCCAATGTGTCGCCGAGGAATGCTCTGGCGAGGATGTCCAAGACAGGCTTGGAGTTCAGAGGATCCAGACCTTCACGGTTGCTCATGGAAGCGCCGGTGTGTTCAAGGTTCGCCCATGGTGAGATGGAGGAGCCAACCGCAGGCAATGGAAGCCCTTTCGATTTAGCCGCAACCATGACGCTGACAACCATCGCGCCGCCAGCCGACTCGCCAGAGAACGCAATTTTGTTAGCCGGGATTTTCTGCTCAAGCAACCATTCGTAAGCGCGCAATGTGTCGTCAATTGATGCTGGGAACTTGTGCTCAGGAGCGAGGCGGTAGTCCGGCATGTACACACGAGCACCGAGCATTTTAGAGTAGTTGCCGCCGATACCGTGGTAGCCGTCTGGACGTCCTACAATGTAGGCGCCGCCGTGGATGTACATCACGACCGCGTCGGTTTTGATCTCGTCCGGAGTAACCAGTGTGCCGGGTACGCCACCCATGTCGACTGCTTCGAATTTAACGCCAGCTGGCGCTGGATTTTGCGCGAGCATTTTTGCGTAAGAGTCGCGGATGTCGCTCATTTTTGTAGTGGTATCGATTCCCTTAAGAACGGGTACCAGATCGCTAAGGCTATTGGCCCAGGTTTGGACGGCTGCTTGGACTTTAGTGTTCATAATGACCTCAATTGATCGTTGGGAGTGGATTAGCTAATTGAGATACTATGCTTACTATTGGGGAATAGGGTTCCCCATAACAGGTGCTAAGCCGCCCGAACGTTGAGACCACCGAGGCCGTATGGAACTCCATAACCTAAATGATATTGCCGCGTTTGTGAGCTCGGTAAACGCTGGAAGCTTCACTGCGGCGGCAAAACAGCTTGGCCTTACGCGCTCTGCAGTGGGCAAGTCGATAGTCAGGCTCGAGGCTCGTTTACAGGTACGTTTACTGAATCGCACTACGCGCAGTTTAAGCATGACGGATGACGGCCAGGTTCTGTATGAGCGCTGCGTGGGCGTTCTTCAGGATCTGGACGACGTGGAGGATGCCCTTGCGTTTCGTCGTTCGACACCCAGTGGGCGACTGCGGATGAGTCTGCCGGTTGCGCTGGGCAGACTTCATGTCCTTCAGCACATTGAGTGCTGCCTTAAGGATTGGCCCTCACTGAGCGTGGATATCACCTTTTCTGACAGGCTGGTCGATCTGATCGATGAGGGATTTGATTTGGCCATGCGTATCGGGCCACCGAAGGAAGATTCTCGGTTGTTAACGCGCACTGTGGCCTACCAACAAATGATTACCTGCGCTTCCCCCAAATATTTGGCTGAGCACGCCGAGCCTAAAACGCCGGAGGATTTATCCGAGCACCAGTGCCTGCATTTCGTGAGTGGTGGGAGATTGCTTCCTTGGAATTTTCGCGTGGATGGTAGCTCTGTGTCCGTTACTCATGGTGGAAGGCTACAGATGGACAGTGCTGAGTCATTACACCAGTCAGCTGTAGCTGGCCTGGGCATCGCGACTCTTCCTTCCTACGTGGTGAACGACGATTTGAGAAGCGGCAAACTTGTTCAATTGCTCGCTGGCTATGCAGAGGCCGCAGAGCCTATTCGGGTGATCTACCCTAGCAAGCGGCACCTATCTCCAAAAATTCGACTCTTCATCGATAAGCTCGTGGAGGCTTGGTCACCATGCCCACCATGGGAGCAGCATTCTGCGGAAGGCATTCGCTATGCCTGACCCGTGAGCAAAGCCCGCGCGGCTAGTCGATACCTAGCATATGCATCGCGTATTCATTTCACTTGAGCATCGACTTCCAGGCGTGGGCACTGCGCCCGTATTCCGTGCATTTGCCAAAGGAGCCAGTGCCTCAGAGGCTTAGTGCGCCGGTGTTTTCCACATCCTCAATAGATGCTCATGACTGCGTTTCGTAGGAATTACTGGCGCTCCTTGCTGGGGAAGTGACCATGCAGACCGCTTGACAGCGGTCAAATATCCGAATAAAAATGAAGCGCTTCATAAATATCTCTTAAGAGAATAAATAAAAAAATAGAGTCGTGAAAATATCATGGATTTTGTTGGCTTATGGCCGCAGGCTGTGAAAATGAAGCGATTCATATTTGCCGTTTTACTAGGCAAGCCTGGAGTTCATAATGGTCACTGCATCATTAGCTTTCGCTCGGTCAACCACGCCGGCTGCCCTCTTATCTAAAGACACCGACCGCCCCGGCACGGGGGCACAGGCTTCGCCACACAAATCTCCTAAAACCACCCGCATACATGAGTCCGAAATTTTCGGTCAGCCAGTGCGGCATTGGACGCGTGTGAGCATCACCGCGCCTTGTTTCTGTTTTTTCAGCGCGGGGAGTTTGACATGACGAATCTTCGACATTCAGGACGCACAGTTCTCATTACCGGGGCAGGAGGGGGCATTGGTGCCTCAATTGCCCGGCTGTACTGCGAGGAGGGCGCGCGGGTTGCTTTGGTAGATTTCGACGAACAGTCAGTTTCCGAGCTTTCACGGCAACTCAGTGCTGCTGGACATCTGGTGGCTTGGGCTAAAGCTGACGTATCAGATTTCGCTCAATGCAGTCGATCCTGTCTTGAGCTTGGTGAGCAGCTCGGCCCGATCGACACCTTGATCAACAATGCAGGCGTGTCACCCAAACATCAGGGCGCACCCGCACCGATTTGGGAAATGGATCCTCTGGAATGGGAAAGGGTCGTCGGCATCAACCTCACTGGCTCGTTCAACCTGGTTAGGGCAATCGCGCCGGGAATGGTTGAGCGCGGCTTTGGAAGAATCGTGAACATGTCTTCCGTCGCCGGCAGCGCCTATTTGCCTATTGTCGCGGCGCATTACAGCGCTACTAAAGCCGCGATTATCGGTTTTACCCGTCACCTGGCAGGTGAGCTCGGGCCCTATGGCATTACTGCAAACGCACTGGCTCCGGGACGCATCGAAACGCCGCTTCTTAAAACCGTTTCTGCGCAAGCGAACCAGGCAGTCGTTGATGAGACTCCGTTGGGCCGTCTTGGAACGCCACTTGAGGTAGCTAAAGCAGCATGCTTTTTGACTTCAAACGACAGTGACTTCATCACGGGCCAAGTTTTGGATGTGGCGGGTGGCTGGTTGATGCGCTGATCCATCCGGGCTCGTATTCAGCGTAACGATTTATCTCACAGTTTTTCAGCAGCGGGTGATGGCATGGTTCGAACAATGGGTTTTCCTGGCCGATACGAGCAAGGGCCAGGCGCGCTAAAGCAGCTTGGCAGAATCCTTTCCGATATGGGGCAATCGCGCCCATTGGTCTTGTGCGACGAGTTCGTCTCGAGGCATCTGTGGCCTGAGGTAGGGAATGCATTGTCAGAGCATGGCTTCGAGGCGAACAGTATCGTTTTTCCTGGTGAATGCACTAAAGCTGCAATTGCGTCTCTCTGTGAGCGATCAGCAGATTACAGGCCAGACACCATCATCGCTTTGGGCGGGGGTAAGACAATTGACACGGCTAAAGGGATGGCTGCTCAGCTTAACGTCCCCATTGTCGTATGCCCGACCATTGCTTCCAGCGACGCCCCAACCAGCCGTTTGATTGTGCTTTACGACGAAGCGCACAAGGTCGTTGGTGTCGAGTACCTGAACATGAACCCCTCTGCAGTAGTCGTGGACACCGAAGTGATTGTCCGTGCGCCTGCAAGGTTTTTCGCCGCAGGCATCGGCGACGCCATCAGTAAAAAGTTTGAGGCGCAACAATGTCAGTCTGCCGGAGGCAATAACTCATTTGGTACTCCAGCGTTGAACACGGCATTGCTGCTAACAGAGGCTGTGTTTAAGACGCTTATGACCTACGGGTACAGCGCTTACCAAGCAGTAGGCCGGCACGAGGTTAATGATGATGTCGAGCGGGTTGTTGAAGGAACCGTCCTTATCAGTGGCGTTGGGTTTGAGAGTGGCGGCTTGTCGTTAGCCCATGCGCTTGTGCGAGGTCTTACGTCAATTCCTGCGATTACTTCCATGCTGCATGGTGAGCTTGTCGCATTCGGGACGCTGGTGCAGATGTCCGTCGAAGAGCGCCCAGACTCAGAGATCCTAGGGGTCGCTCAGCTTCTGAATGATGTGAATCTTCCCGTCACCCTCGACGGCCTTGGCCAGACGTCTCCGTTTACCTCTGAGGAATTGGACATTGTCGTCCAGGCAACACTGGGTGCGGTGTACGCGAAAAATATGGCGCCAGCCCTTACGGCTGAGCGAATCATCCGAGGACTCGCTCGTGCCGACGAGCTGGGACAACGATTGGAACGTTTCAACTAACCGCTAAATGCAGCACAGCTAATCCAAGAATAAAAGAGGCTCAGAAAATGACAGACAAGACCGTTCCGCATATTCATGACTTGCTCAAAGACTCCCCTAAGAATTGGGGTAAGTGGGGCCCGGATGATGAGGTAGGCTCACTCAACTACCTTACAGATATCGAAGTGCTCCAAGGGGTCAAAGAGGTCAAGCAAGGCAAGACATTTACTTTGCAGGTGCGGATGGCAGATCCTGCTGGTGACCCGGTCTGGCCTGGTCGCTCCCAGTCAAAACGCATGAATATCATGGATCGTGGTCACTACAACTGTGGCAAAGGCCCACATTTTCCGGGCTCTTACGAGTTCGCCGACGACGTGATGTTTTTTCATCTTCAAGGGTCAACTCAGTACGACGCCCTTGGGCATGTCTGGTACGACGATCAGATCTGGAATGGCTACAGCGCCGATACCACTATCGGTTCGCTGGCCAAGGCGAGCGTTGCTCCATTGGGTGAAAAAGGCATCGTTGGCCGAGGCATTCTGATCGACATCGCGCGCCACCGTGGTAAAGACGTGCTGGATGCAGGTGAAACGTTCAACCATGAGGATTTAATGGCTGCGGCCCGGGCTCAAGGCGTCTCTATCAACAAGCGCGACATTCTCATCATCCGCACTGGATGGATTGGCTCGTTTTATAAACGCGACCCGGAAGAGTTCTACAAAGACTTTATCGAGCCAGGCCTGACCTACAGCCCTGAGCTGGTGAAGTGGTTTCAGGAGATGGAAATTCCGAACATCGTCACCGACACCATTGCTAACGAAGTCACCGTCGACCCCGTGTCAGGAGTTGCGTTGCCGTTGCACAACGCACTCATGAGGAACTTGGGCATCACTCTCACTGAGATCGCTCAGCTTGATCCTCTCGCTGAGGACTGCGCTGAGGACGGTCAGTGGACGTTTCTCTATACCGCAGCCCCTCTAAAGGTCGTTGGCGGAACCGGAGCTCCTGTGAATCCGATCGTCATTAAATAAGTGTTTTTGCCTGGGGGCAGCAGAAACGCTGCTCTCAGGTTTTTCCCTCCAATTAACGGCTCCCGAACGGCAGGCTGTTGGCTTATCATCCTCTGCGCAAATCGAGGGCGTTCTTCTGATCGTCCTGTCTCCGCGCTACGATCGAGGATGCTGAATCTCCAATGAAAAAAATCGAGAAACCGAAGCTCAAGGATGTGGCTGAATTGGCGGGCGTCTCGATGGGGAGTGCTTCAAGAGCATTGGCTGTCCCGCACTTAGTGAAACCTGCCACGCTGGCCAAAGTACAAGCAGCTGTTCAAGAGCTCGGGTACGTGCGCGACGGGGCCGCGCGTGCTTTGGCATCCAGGCGCACGCACAGCATCGGAGCCGTTTTTCCTACTTTTAACAACCCTGCGTTCGCTGAAGCTGTCCAGGCCCTCCAGTTAAGGCTAACGGAGCTTGGGTATCATCTAATCATTTCTTCCCATGAATACGACCAGGCGCAAGAACTGGTAAACGTAAGGAACATGATTGAGCGGGGCGTCGAAGGCCTACTGTTGGTGGGTACTGAACACAGTCCTGAAATTTATGAAGCGCTAACTGCCGCCCAATGCCCATTCATTCTCATGTGGTCGCTTGATGGTGCTCACGACCATCACTGCGTGGGATTCAGCAATGAGGAGGGTGGTCGATTGATTGCCAAGCACTTGCTTAGCCTTGGTCATCAAAGTATCGCCATGATCAGTGGAGTTGTTTCTAACAACGAACGGGCAAAATACCGTCTGAAAGGAATTACCGCTCAGCTACTCGAGTCAGGGATAGAGCTTTCAAGTGAACGGATTATTGAGCAGCCATTCACGATTGAGGGAGGGCGCGCCGGGCTGCGGATTGCTATGGAGCTTAACCCCAAGCCTACAGCCATTGTCTGCAGCACTGACCTCACCTGTATCGGAGCGTTGGCGGAAGCGCGCTCCAATGGGATCGACGTCCCCAAAGAACTATCAGTCAGCGGGTTCGATGATATCGAGTTCGCGGCTGCCTACGTGCCAGCCCTGACGACCGTCAGGGTGCCGACTTCGAAAATTGGTATCAGCAGCGCCAACAACATCGTTGCGCTAATCGAGGGGCGCCCACTTGCACGCCGCGAGCGCATACAAATCGAACTCGTCGTCCGAGATAGTACGGCGCCACGGCCCTAGAGCGTTTCCAGAAAGGCACTAAACTCTTGGTGCTTCATTGGCATTGAACCAGCCTGGGCGGTACTCGCTCCAGGTCAGTTGCCAGAAGCCCTCATGCTTGCGACGAAGCCGCATTCGGTAATGCGCGCCATAGAGAGGCGTGCCATCTTGCGTGTGTGAGTTTCCAGGAATGACTCTGCCGACAATCATTTCCGCTACACCCTTTTCCTCGTCGGCCTTGATCTCCAGCACGTCCGCGAAATGCTGCATCCACGGCCAGGGCCTGCGAAACTCTTTGAAGGAGCCGATGATCGCGTGGCGCCCTTCAATAAGGCCCATCGGTTGGAAATCACCAGCGGCGTCGTTGGCAAAGCAATGGGCAAGTAGCTGCATGTCAGCCTGATCCAGCGCCCATGAGTAACGAGCGTAGGTTTCAGCAATACACTCCTCGCTGGGTACCGAAGGCGTTGAGCTTGGGAAAGCAAGCCATGGCGAATTCAGCTCGCTAACGATGGTGGGGGCTGGATCGCCAATCCTCCATCCATCGTCACCTGGTGGAAGCTGCCAGTGAGTGGCAAGCGAGTAGTCCCCGGTTACCCAATTCAAGGCAATCAGCACGCTGTCGAGGCGCCAAGTGCCTGCTGTCTTTTTCAGAGAGCCTGTGACAGTCATACCAAATCCGAGCGTGGCCGACTTTGTGGCTTTGCTGATATGGCCATAGGCGTAGAAACTGAAATTGGCGTCGGTTTCTCCACCACCCACATAGTGATTGGTTGCCTTCACTGAAAAGCCATCAGCCTTGGCACGGTCTTGCTGGAAAGCTCTGACGATCTTGCGTCCACCCTCATGAGCGGACATGTGGCTTGTCACCAACTGGCAATTGTCAGTGAACATGTCCCCAGCAGATTCCCAATTACCGCTCTCCCAGGCTTCCAGAAAGGTGGCTATAACGCCCTTAATTTCGGTGCGATCATTTGAGCCGGTCACTGGGTCACCTGCGAGGCAGGTTGGCCTATGGGGAAGTGTGGCAGGACATACTCAGCCATCTCCTCCAGGACATCAGCGGCTGGTCGCTGCAGAGGTTTGATATTCAGTGCGACGTGTGAAACACCTTCATCCTGTTGCCGTTTCCAGAGCTCCACGAGAGCATTACGCCCGATCCTTATTCCGTTGTAGCCGCGTTCCAGCGGTGTGCTCGGATCCTTCGCCAGATCGAAAAACGTCGCGTAGCCGTATGGTTTTACATTGCCGGTCTGGCTGGCAGAACGGAACTCGCGGATGAGGCCGGGCAAACGATTGAAGTCGCTCAGATGCCAAATCCAGGCATCGGCATTATTGGCTATCCACTCAAGCGTCTGACGGGCCCGGCCCACGACAATCATGGGGAGTCGAGGGCCAACGGGCTTGGGTACCATGTCTAGCAAGCCTTCCAGCTGGCCGAAAAGTTTGGTTGAGACGCTTGGGAAGCTGGTTTCAGTGACTGTCTTAATCAGCTCGAAGCCTTCCCGGTATCGTTCTTCTCTCGCTTCGAAATCAATCCCGAATGCTGGATATTCAATCGGGCGATCTCCGCTGGATAGCCCTAGCAAGAAACGACCGCCGGTTAGCTGGTCGACCGAAACGGACTGCTTAGCGACGATCAGTGGTTCACGTAACGGAAGAACGATGCCCGTTGTGCCCAAGGCAATGTTTTTGGTAACAGCAGCCAGATATCCCAGATATACAAACGGGTCGATCATTTGACCAGTATCACCAAAGCTCGGGTCATAGAAGGGCACATCTCTCATCCACAGACTTGCGAATCCAGCCTCGTCCGCGATGCGAGCAAGGCGTTGATGATCCTGCAGCGTGGGAAACGGTGAATTCGGATAGCCCTCCAAGGGCATGATGTATCCGAAGGTGAGGCCTTCGGGCAGGAACACTCGCGAATAGGCCGGGTGAGCTGCAAGTTCGGGACTGAGCTCAAGGGAAGGGCTGAGAGAAGTCATTGCTAAACCTCATTATTTCAAGCCGATTACTACTGTGTAAGCGGCTTTCAGATGAACAGGTCTGCATGGTAGTGAAGGTATTGGGGAAAATGTGTCCCCTCTGATGGGGCGCGATCCACTGGTGGCCGCTATCCACACAATGAAAAATCTGCTGGGTCAATCGCTTGAACTCGTCCGCAGTAGGCGTCTTAGATGAGTCGCGGCCTTCAACGGGATGAGTCTTACGCGCTGTGACGAGTGGTCACAGATGGTGTGAATTTCTGAGTATTCTCCTGTGCGAGAGCATCACCTACTCTCACTCAGCGATTGAAATCCTGGCTCGCTCGCCAGTCACACGTTGAGAGAAATTATAATGAATACGCCCGTTAAACCTGATGAACTTGCCATTCCTTATGCTTTGCCGCAGGTGCCTTTCATGTCTCCAGACATGGTGCATCCAGGCGTTATGACCACTTGGCTCGAAGACGATAATCTCTGGGTGCCTGTCACCAAGTCAGTATCTTTCAAACCACTGCTGCTGAGCGTTAGCGGTGGGTACTACATCAACTTGCTCCGAGTGCGGCAGAGCGGGGTTTTGTCACGTCACCGCCACTCAGGTGCAGTGCATGCGATCGTGTTGAAGGGGCGTTGGTACTACCTCGAACACGATTGGGTTGCTGATGAAGGCTCCTTTGCATTCGAGCCGCCAGGGGAGACTCACACTCTGTTCGTCCCTGAAGATGTCGAAGAAATGATTACTTGGTTCCACGTTCAGGGTGGCTACACTTACGTCGACCCACAGGGTGTCGCGGTTGGCTATGAAGACGTTTTCACCAAGCTGGAAGCTGCCCGCAGCCATTACAAAAATTTGGGCTTGCCGGACGATTATATCGAGCAGTTCATTCGCTGATTCTGGTTCAAAAAAGAACGCGCTACGGCGCGTTTTTTTGTGTAGATAAACAGGTAGATTCAGTCGCGTAAGGAGCGTACCGAAATGGATCAATACTCCCAAATGCTAGCCTTCATCTGGTCAACAGAGTGCGGAAGTTTTTCTGCTGCCGCCAGGGCGCATGAGATGACTCCGTCGGCCATCAGTAAATTGATAGCGCGGCTAGAGGATCGGCTTCGAGTTCGACTGTTCCAGAGGGGGTCCCGAGTCCTCACTCTGACGGAGGAGGGAGCTGCTTATTTGCGCAGTGCGAAAGCTGTGGTTGAGGCGATGAGTGAAGCTGACTCTCTGGCAGAAGGGCTTCCTTCAAGGGTCAGTGGCACGCTTCGCATCCACACGATGACCTCTTTTGCGAAGCAGCAGATCGTGCCTTGGTTGCCGGAATTCCTCGACACTTATCCCGGTCTTGATGTCGAGATTCAGTTAGGCGCTCAGTTCGTTGACCAGTTCGAGCAGGGATTGGACATAGCCATCCACAGCGGGATTCTTCCGAGCTCTTCCAGAATCGCAAAGAAGATAGGCGAATGTGAATGGTTGCTGTGTGCTTCACCTGACTACCTGGAAAAGTATGGAACACCGCAGCAGCCACAAGACCTGATGAATCATCGATGCTTTAACTTCAGTTTTGCCAGCCCTTGGAACAAATGGGCCTTTATCCAAGATGGCCTAGGTGTGACGACCCCTGTGAAGCCTCGAGGATCCTTTACCCAGGGTGAGCTGCTGAGAGATATGGCCAAATCAGGTGCGGGTATAGTCCGTCTTGCGGATTTCCACATTGGAAAAGACATTCAGGACGGATCGCTGGTGCTCCTGCTTGACGAGTACAAAGCGGAGATCTTAGAGCCTATTTACCTGCTCTACTCGGATAGAAAACATCTAAGTCCCCGCATCCGAGTTTTCATCGAGTTTTTCCAAAAAAAATGGATAGCACATCCATGGAAGGTCGTGAGAGGACTACCCGAAGCGACTTGATAGCCACTACGGCCCCGCGCTTACTTTCACTTTCCCTCCGCGCAAGCGTGCAACTTTGGCTCATGCACAAGAGAGCCAATACTCCACCTCTCTGTAATTTTACCTCCTGCTCTGTGCCCAACAGAGCTCCCCAAAAATTGAGACCTATTTCCCAGTAATTACTTAGCCAAATGCTTCGCTGGCGCCTCTCTCATTTTGTGCCACTGACCTGTTCCTGGCGGTCACAGCAGGTGTGCTTTGCCAGCTATATTCAGCCCTGAAATTGAGCCATAACCTCTGTCCATGGTGAACAGTACGACAAGTGCTGGATCATCTCGGATGTTGAGGCGTATGTGTGCAAACCACCGATCCTCAGCCGGAGAATAAAAATAAATACCCGGAGATATCCCCATGGGATTTGCTCAAGACAAAATCGAAGCATTACCTGCGGTCAATCGTGTGCCAAAAGGAGCAGGTGCAGCCTCGTGGGGCGCGATGGCGCTTTTGTGGCTCGTGTATGCCATGGATGCCAACTCCCGCCAGATGTTCTTTATGGTATTGCCCTCCATCACCAGCGAGTTCAAGACAAGCGCTGAGCTGACTGGACTGCTTGCCGCGTTCATCACGATCGCTACATCTTTGATAGCCGTGCCTTGCATGATTTGGGCTGATAAAGGCGGTCAGGGATGGATGCGTAAATACCGCCATCTGCCAATCGTGATTGCTTACACGCTATTCACCTTTCTGACCGGCCTCAATTTCTTGACTGGCTCGCTTGGAGTGCTTGTCGCGCTGCAAGTGATGTCTCACGCATTTGGCGGTGCTGGCGAAGCCATCGAAGTCACTTCCTTGTCTGAGTGGTGGTCGAAGGAGCGCCGTGGTTTCGCCCTAGGACTTCATCACACCGGATACCCTTGGGGCACATTGATCGGTGGCTTGGCGATCAGTGCTCTACTCCACGCTTACGGCCCGGAAAATTGGCGCTTGGCATTCCTGCTGTTCCCTGTACCGATGATCATCATCTTTTCGGTCTACTGGTGGTTCAGTACGAAGAAGCGTTACGAGTCCTTTGTTGAACACGCTCAAGCCGTGGGTGAGACCCCTCCATCAATGGAAGCGGTACAAGGTGTGGTGGAGGTGCCCAAAGGCGCGTTCAAGTCGGCAATGAAAAATCCGAACATCTCCGCTATCGCTCTAATCTCGATGTTTGCAATCGTTGGCTACTTCGGCATCAGCTTCTGGCTACCTCAGTACCTGGCCTTTGTTGCCCATTACAACTTCGCAGAGGCAGCTGCTTACTCGGTGCTCTTCACGATCACCGGTGGTATCGGCCAGATCGTTTGGGGATGGATTTCAGACCGTGCAGGCCGAAAACTTTGCCTAGTGCTTGTTTTCGCGTGGCTTGCGGTGGGCATGTACCTCTTCAAATACTCATCCGTCAGCCTGACTTGGCTTATCGCGATTCAGTTGTTTGCTGGGTTCGCGATGAACGCGCCCTACACGTTGCTGTATGCCATTGCGTTTGACTCTGCGAAGCAAGGCACGACTGGCCTGGCGGGCTCAATCGTCAACGTCGGTATTTACGCCGGTGGCTTTGGGCCATTCGTGATCGGGATGTTCATCGGCGCAGGTGGTGGCTTTGAGCAGGCTGCGGGCTACAACTACGCTCTCTACTTTATCTCCGGTCTCATGGTACTGGCGGCCATCATCACCATTTTCTTCACCCGAGAAACTACCGGTTGGTTCCTGAAGTACGACAAGGCGCTGGTATCGAAGTCCTCTTGCAACATGGGTTTGTAACGAACCGATCGCACCTGCACTTACAAGAAAATCCCCTTGGGGATAGCTAAAGCTAGGAGAAAGTCATGACCCTTATTAATGATGCCAAATGGTTGAGCCAACTCGCCGACGAGTTAAACGGTGATGCTGACTGGACTGCCGCTGCTCGCTATTTTGATGGGCGCATTCAATTCAAGCACAGCACAGGTTTTTCAACGCTTGCGGTTCTCGCCGGTAAAGTCGTTGCGGTTTACCCGGAAGGAAGCCCGTTGGGCGCTGACATCATCGTGTCTGGTGCTGATGATGAGTGGCAGCGCGTTCTTGACGGAAAGATCGATTGGTTTGAAGCGTTGTCCCCTGGATTGGGAAAACTTGAGCTTGAGGGCAACGTGGTTGCTGCATGGCAGTACGTAGATGTGATGGCCCGCGCGTTCGACGCAATGAAGCGTGTAGGGAAAGCTAATAATAACCCACCAGTCTCGTACTCTCCCGGGCCTAAGCCGTCGGGGAAAGAGACGGTAGGACGGTACATTACCGTTGATGGAATTCGCGTTTATTACGAAGAATCAGGGGAGGGACGTCCACTCGTTTGCTTCCACGCGGCATCACAAGATTCTCTGATGTACAGGCACGTACTGGACGGCCTCTCAGATGAGTTCCGCGTCATTGCAATTGACGCCCCCGGGCACAGCAAATCAGAGCTGCCCGAATCAGGCCCATTCCACAGCCTCACTCGCCATGCGGAGTTCAATGAGCACCTTATGGAGGCTTTGGGACTTGAGAAACCCGCCATCATGGGATGCTCGATGGGTGGCAATCTGGTGTTGGAATTGGGGGCACGTCGGCCCGATGCGTACAGCGCGATCATTTCAGCTGAAGGGGCAGATTTTACCCCGACGGTTTCCGAGTTCTTCCTCGATATGTTGCTCATGAATGGGCCAGAGATTATCGGTGCCTGGTCTCGTTCGATGACGGGCAATCGCACTCCACCAGATCGTGCGAGGGAGGTGGTGTGGCAGATCTCGCGCACCACGCCGCAGGTGATGAAAGGTGACCTCACAGGCTATGCGAACTTTGATCAGCGGCAACAAGTTGGAAAGATCAAAGCGCCTGTTTTACTTCTGCGCGGTGACGCGGATTGGTTGGTGTACCAAGAGAAGGTTGAGGAGACCGCATCTCGCATTCCCGGTAGTAAGATCGCCGTGCTCGCAGGTACTGGCCACTATCCAATGACTGAGAACCCATTGGAGTTCTGTGACACGGTACGCGCTTTCCTTCGTGAAGCGGGTCACGGCCACGCAGGCTGAAAGATCTGATTGAGGAGCCCGCTCGTCAGGCGGGCTTTTCTGCGTTTATTGAACGAGAAGGTTCAATCCCAAAAAAACCTTTTCTATTCCCGCACAAAAACCTAAAGCGCGCCGACCCACTGAGGCTCTGGCCGTTGCGGGAGCTATCTCGACCCTCGAATCCCTTCCACAGCCGATCGTCAGACAATCAGAATTATTTTCTTGTGATCTGTGATCACAGTGGATAGCATCTGTCTCAGAGCGAACATCTGAGCGTCAGCATTGTTCACCAACCGCTCAAACGATTACTCCTAAACATAAATACAAAATTTGGAGAACATCATGCGAAGTACAACTCCATCTGCGACCGAGCGTAGCCCCATTGCAATCGTTGGCGCAGGCCTGATCGGGAGAGCTTGGGCGATTGTTTTTGCTCGAGCGGGACATCCGGTACGCCTACACGACATGGATCTGCAGACAATGCAGAACAGCCATGCCTACATCGAAGCGAGGCTTAATGAGCTCGCAGAATTCGATCTTCTTAATGACGCCCCCCTCACCGTACTTGCACGTATTACGTGTGTTCCCGATTTGGCTGATGCGCTACGGGATGCGGTGCTCGTACAGGAAAGCGTTCGGGAAACGGTGGAGGCGAAAATCGACATTTTCAGTCGAATGGATGTGTTGGCGCCCAAGGATGCGATTCTTGCCAGTTCAACTTCATGGTTACCGGCCTCCGTGTTCACTAAAGATCTACCAGGTCGGGGGCGCTGCGTAGTTGCACACCCTACCAACCCGCCTTACTTAGTTCCTCTTGTGGAGTTATGCCCTGCGCCGTGGACAGAATCTGAAGTGATGATTCGAGCGCATGAGATCTACACCGCAGCAGGGCAGAGCCCTGTCGTTCTATCCCGAGAGATCCACGGCTTCTTGTTGAACCGAGTCCAAGCCGCAGTCCTCAACGAATGCTTCAAATTGCATGAGGAAGGCTTTGCCAGCTCGGAGGATATTGATCGGGTGCTCAAAGATGGACTCGCCCTCCGCTGGTCGTTTATGGGCCCCTTCGAAACCATCGATCTCAACGCCCCTGCCGGCGTATCTGACTATGCCAAACGCTACGGTCAGCAAAATCGCGAAACGATCAATTCCGAAAATGCTTTTGACTGGTCGGAATCAGCAGTCGCCCGAGTACATGACGAGCGCCGCCAAAAACTTGAACTTGAAGGCATTGCATTGCGATCCGCTTGGCGTGACCGCCGCCTTATGGCTCTCGCTGCACACAAGCGTCAAGCACCAAATTCCTGACGGAATCAATTCATCCTGAACACCAAAATAAAAGTAACCAGGAGATCACCATGGCTCGTAAAGTCATCATCACTTGCGCGGTCACCGGCGCAATTCATACACCTTCCATGTCTCGATATCTGCCGGTAACACCAGGTCAAATTGCCGAAGCGGCGATTGGTGCCGCTGAGGCTGGCGCCTCAATTGTTCACCTACATGCTCGTAATCCAATTGATGGCAGCCCCTCTCAGGATCCGGAACTGTTTAAGCAGTTTCTGCCGGCTATCAAAGAAGCTAGCGATGTGGTGATCAACCTGACTACAGGTGGCGCACCGACAATGTCGCTTGAAGATCGACTTCGCCCAGCTCATCAGTTCAAACCGGAAGTGGCCTCACTGAACATGGGGACGATGAACATGGGTCTATACCCAATGCTCAATCGTTTCAAGGAGTTCAAACACGCTTGGGAGGAACCCTATCTCGCCGGCAGCCATGACCGCATTTTCAAAAATACATTTACCGACATAGCCCACATCCTCGAGTCATGCAGTGAGAACGGTACCCGTTTTGAAATCGAATGCTATGACATTGGGCATCTCTACACCGCTGCACATTTCATTGATCGCGGCCTCATCAAACCTCCATTTTTGATCCAATCGGTTTTCGGCATTTTGGGCGGTATCGGCGGTCACCCGGAGGATGTCCTGCATATGCGTCGCACAGCTGATCGTCTCTTCGGTGATGACTATCAGTGGTCGGTTCTTCCAGCAGGAAAGCAGCAGATGAGCATTGGTGCTCAATCAGCCACGCTTGGAGGACACGTGCGTGTGGGTCTTGAAGACTCGCTTTGGGACGGGCCGGGCCAATTGGCAAAAAGCAACGCAGACCAAGTCTCGCGTATGCGCAAAATTCTCGAAGGGCTTTCACTTGAAGTGGCGACACCTGCTGACGCGAGGGAAATCCTGAAGCTCAAAGGTGGCGATAACGTCAATTTCTAAGCGCGGGCACTCACCCCCCCCCATAAAGTCTATCTAGAGGATATTTTGATAATTAAAGGTCGCGGCACAACACCCGCGCCTTAGCAACTTATCCTCATGAGGAGAAAATGAACCATGTTAGCTACGACCCATACAAAAATACAAAAGGGAAAGTCGCTGAACGCTTTAATGTTTCGCAAACTAATGCCGATGTTAATCTTTGCTTACGTTATAAGCTTTCTAGACAGAACTAACATTTCACTTGCCAAAACACACATGGCAGTAGACTTGGGTATTTCCGCTGCCGCTTACGGTTTTGGGGCAGGGCTCTTCTTCCTTACCTATGCACTCATGGAGGTACCCAGTAACCTGATCATGCACCGGGTAGGGGCCCGACTCTGGATCACCAGGATCATGATCACTTGGGGACTGTTATCTGCCGGTATGGCCTTCATTACCGATGAGACTACGTTTTACATTGCCCGCGCGCTACTGGGCGCAGCCGAAGCCGGATTGTTCCCAGGTGTAATGCTCTATTTAACCTATTGGTTTGGTCGTGAGCAAAGGGCACGAGCCAGTGGCTATTTTCTAATCGGGGTCTGTCTCGCGAATATCATCAGCGGGCCGGTTGGCGGGCTGCTGTTAGAGATGGATGGAATCTGGGGTTGGCAAGGCTGGCAGTGGCTGTTCTTCTTGGAGGGAATTCCAGCTGTTCTATTCTCCGTAGTGATTTGGCGAAAGCTTCCGGACGGCCCATCTACTGCAAGTTGGCTATCAAAGGAACAAGTCACTGAAGTAGAACAAGTTCTGAAGAAAGAACATGATGAAGAAATCGCCTCCGGCAATGTAGGTCATTCTTTTAAGGGCGTCCTTAAGATCCCTCAAATTTGGCTTGCGATCACGGTGTATTTCCTCCACCAAGTTAGTGTGTATTCGGTAATTTTCTTCTTGCCGGGCATCATTGGCACGTATGGAGGCTTGTCATCGTTACAAATAGGATTGTTAAACTCAATCCCATGGATAGCAGCGGCACTCGGCGCAGCGCTTCTTCCAAAGTATGCAACTACTCCGAAAATCTCACGCAAAATAATGTTTGGTGGACTGCTCCTGATGTCGGCTGGATTGACTCTTGCGGCCTATACCACTCCACTGATAGCTCTAATAGGATTCACTCTTACGGCATCGATGTTTTTCGTTGTTCAGCCTGTGATATTCCTCTTTGCCAGTTCAAGACTGGCGGGAGCGGGTATGGCGGCGGGTCTGGCGTTAGTGAATACCTTTGGTATTACTGGTGGTTTCTTCGGCCCTTCACTTCTGGGCTTCGTTGAGCAAACTACCGGGAGCACAAAGAATGGACTCATTATTGTAGCGGCTCTTTTAACGCTCGCGGCATTCCTGAGTTTGAAACTACGTCAGGCACAAGAAATGATTACTACAAAAACGCGGGACAACATTGTATTGCCCCAGGCTGCGCCGTGTATTACTGATAATGCGAGGACAAAATGAAGAGTACATCCCTGGCACTTAAACTACATCCCGACGACAATGTTGCAATCGCACGCGCTTCGATACCTCAAGGAACCGTGGTTACGGAGTTCGGTAATATCGTGGTGCTCGCCGATGTGCCCGCAGCGCACAAGATTGCCCTTGCACACGTAAACCCAGGTGATCCTGTTCTGCGTTATGGCCAGATTATTGGCTTTGCTACTAAACCCATTGAGCCAGGCGATTACGTGCATACGCACAATCTGGAGATGGCGACGTTCGAGCGAGACTACGCGTTCGGCGAGGATGCCAAAGTCGCGTCGCCTGCAGCCTCTCCTGTGACATTCCAAGGTTTCGTCCGCGCTGACGGGCGAGTAGCAACTCGAAACTACATTGGTGTAGTGAGCACTGTGAACTGCTCCTCCACTGTTACCAAAATGGTGGTTGAACACTTCTCGCGAAACGGTGTGCTGGATGCTTACCCAAACGTGGACGGTGTGGTGCCGATCACCCACAGCTTCGGTTGCTGCATAGAGCACAATGGCGAGGGGGTGAACCAACTGCGGCGCACGCTAGGCGGTTTCATCAAGCACGCCAACTTCGCTGGCGTGGTGGTCATCGGGCTTGGCTGTGAAGCCAATCAGATGGGCGCTCTGTTCATGGCCCAGGGCATCGAGACCGGCAAGCTTATCGCTCCCGTGGTCATCCAAGACGTTGGCGGAACCCGCAACGCAGCGGATGCCGCCATTGCCGCCGTGGAATCGATGCTGCCGGTTGCCAACGAGTGCCGACGCGAGCCGGTCTCGGCGCGGCACCTGACCGTGGCGCTCCAGTGCGGCGGTTCAGACGGATACTCGGGCATCACGGCCAACCCCGCCCTCGGTGTGGCTGTCGATATGCTCGTAGCGCAAGGTGGAACTGCCATCCTTAGCGAAACGCCGGAGATCTACGGCGCTGAACACCTGCTGACTCGTCGCGCTGCAACCCGTGAAGTCGGCCAGGGTATCGTCGACCTTATCAAATGGTGGGAAAGCTACGCAGACCGCGAAAAAGGCAGTATTGATAACAACCCCACGCCTGGTAACAAGGCCGGCGGCCTGACGACCATTCTCGAAAAGTCTCTAGGCGCAGTTGCCAAAAGTGGCTCCTCAGCACTCATGGGCGTTTATCGTTACGCCGAGCCCATTACAGTCCGAGGCTTGGTGTTCATGGATGCGCCTGGCTACGACCCGATGGGAGCCACTGGCCAAATCGCCAGCGGCGCAAACCTCGTTGCGTTCACCACCGGACGCGGCTCGTGCTTTGGCGCTAAACCTGCTCCTTCGATCAAGCTTGCGACGAATACCAAAATGTACACTCGCATGAAGGATGATATGGACATCAACTGCGGGGATGTCATGGATGGCGATGCCACCCTTGAATCGAAGGGTAAAGAGATTTTTGACATGCTCATACGAGTGGCTTCGGGAGAAAAATCTAAAAGCGAGGCATTAGGCGTCGGCAGTGAAGAAACAGTGCCTTGGATGATCGGCGCTCAAATGTAACAAGCAAAAAAAGAGGCGCCCTGATACCAGGCGCCTCTTTTTAAAACATGTTGGTGGAATTAATCAGCGTCGACAGGCTTGTGCGCATCGGCAACGATCAGCGCCCCTGTATTCACGATAAACTCGGCAGCACTTTTGATGTCATCTTGCAGTGCTTCACATGCTGCAACGGAGTCACCCTTCTTTAAAGCATCAACCATCGCTGCGTGATGACTGGCTTGCACTCGCTGAACCACACGCTCAGTGCCAGATCGTAGATCATAGTTGATGATAGGCCCTATTCTCAGCCACAGGGACTCAACTATCTGGAGCAGGATGGGCATGTCCGCTTGATTATAAATTGCAAAATGCAATTCTTTGTTCAGCGTAATCAGCCGTGACTCATCGGGAGCGCCTTTTGCAAACTCTGCGCAAAATGCCTCGTGTATCTTTTCAATCTCAGCCAGCGCCTGCGAATCAACAAGCTCCGCAGCACGAGCCGCAGCTTGCCCCTCAAGATTCAACCGGATACTGGTGATTTCCCGGAACTGGCTGACCGTCAGCACAGGAACACGAATATATCGATTTGCCGCCATCTCCAGCGCTTGCTCAGCGACCAACCTGTGAACCGCTTCTCGCACTGGCATGACGCTAACACCTAGAGCGTCCGCTATAGACCTGAGCGAGAGCTTTTCCCCAGGCATAACGCGTCCGCTTATCAGCAGATCACGCAGCTGGGCATAAACGTCCGCACTGAGAGTCTGGCGGATCATGGGCGTTACGAGTGTGGATAGGTTCATGGCGAGAATTATAGGCAGGTTCGATCAGGCGGCATAGCAAAATGAGACATCTGTAATCACGGATGTGCCGGTATCAAAAGTGACGGAATTGGGGAGAAACGAGTTCTCTAGCACAGGCATAACAAGCGTCTCGCTACCAAGGTCGGTGGCGAGACGTGTAGGTCTGACTAATCAAAGATACTCGACATTGCCGTCGATGCTGATTGCTTGTCCTGTCACATTGTTAGCAGCAGGAGAGCATAGAAATAAGGCCATTGCTGCCACGTCTTCGGGTGGAGTCATCCGGCGCAATGATATTTTCTTCAATGTTTGTTGGCGCATCTCCGGCTCTGAAATGCCTAACTGTTTGGCGCGATCACTGATGACGCGATCCTGGCGCGGGCCCTCGACGATGCCTGGCAGCAGTGCGTTGACTCGAATGTCTTTTTCGCCCAACTCGGCTGCCAATGACTTCATAAGACCAACGATGGCCCACTTGGTCGCGGCGTATGGCGTCCGCCAGGCATAGCCTAAGCGCCCCGCGACCGATGAAATATGAATGATGTGTGCGTGTTCTGACTTCGTCAGGAGGGGGACAGCATGATGAGCGAAGCGATACTGCGCATTAAGGTTGATTTCTACAGTCTGGCCCCATTCGGCATCGGTAATCTTGTCGATTCCGCCCGTTGGCCCTGCGATGCCTGCATTGTTGATCAGTACATCGAGCCCATCCACCCACTCCTGTTGTATCTCGAAGACTCGCTTAATTTGAGCAGAGTCGGAGACGTCAGCCAATGTGGCCAAAGCCTCTGGATAGCGCTCACGAAATTGTGCGATCGCCTGCTCACTTACATCGCATACATGGACTCTTGCCCCAATTTCGAGATATGCAGCCGCGATCGATTCGCCAATGCCTGCTGCCCCACCGGAAATCAAAACTCTCAATCCGGTATAGGGTGTCAGCCGCTTCATCACGTTCATAGCTAATGCGTCCTGTCTTGTTTTTGTTCATGAGTTCTTTCGTGGCTACGGCGTGCGTAGACAAGAAAACCTCATTAAGTGATATGTGATCACAGTTTGTTTGTCAAGACAGGTTTGCCGCAGATTTGCAGGTGATTACCGGAGAGGGTGCAGACTCCTACTCCGGCTCAGCATTGCTACCTACGGCCCGATTAATCTGCGAGTGGCAGCCGGCGGCGACTGCGCTTACCGCAGCACTTCATCATTATCGGATCTGGGCCATGGTCGGGTAATCCGTGTAACCGCGCTCCTCACCCTGATAGAAGGTGGTCGGGTCAGCGTCATTCAGTGCGACACCCTGTTCGAATCGCTCTACCAGATCCGGGTTGGCCAAAAAGGCTGTGCCAAAGGACACCAGATCAGCATTTCCTTCTCTGAGCGACGTTTCTGCGCGTTCCGCGTCATAGCCGCCATTGGCAATGTAGGTGCCTGCGAAATGACGCTTTAGTTCTTTGAAGTCGAATGCACCCGCACCGATTTCTACTACGTGAATGTAGGCTAGCCCGTAGCGACTGAGCATTTTCGCTGCATAGTTGAATGTCGCTCGTGGATCGCTGTCGCTCATGGAGAAGTAATTAAAGATTGGCGACAGGCGAACACCCACGCGGCTAGCCCCGAATACCTCGATGACCGACTCCACAACCTCCTTAAGAAACCGAGCGCGATTTTCTGCAGAGCCGCCGTATGAATCGGTTCGGGTGTTGGTGCCATCGCGCAGGAACTGATCGATCAAGTAGCCGTTCGCGCCATGTATTTCCACACCGTCAAAACCTGCACGCTTCGCGTTTTCAGCACCTTGGCGAAAATCCGCAATCACACCAGGAATTTCATCCAGACTCAGAGCCCGTGGCGACTCGTAAGGCTTCAGTCCTTCAGGCGTGTAGATCTCGCCATCAGCCTTGATCGCTGAGGGGGCTACCGGCAGCTGATTATCGAGCTGTACTAGGGAGTGTGACAGGCGCCCAACGTGCCAGAGCTGGAGAAATATCCGTCCGCCCTCTGCATGCACGGCGTCGGTCACGTGTTTCCAGCCGGCGATTTGCTCGCTGGTGAAGATGCCCGGTGTTCTCATGTAGCCTTTGCCTTGAGCCGAGACCTGGGAACCCTCAGTAATGATGAGGCCGGCGCTTGCACGTTGACGGTAATACTCGACTACTGTGGAAGTTGGAACATCGCCTTGGCCAGCCCGGCTTCGCGTCAGAGGCGCCATCACCATATGATTTTTCAAGGGTAGGTTGGCGATTTGAGCGGGGGACAAAAGAAGGTTGAGATTGCTCGCTGTCATGACGTGCCTCAGTATGATTTGGGGTGTTGGATAGTTATCGTCGAGATGTTTTTCACGCCGGCTTGAGCGGCGCTAGTTGAGCCGTCCTTGTTGCCGCAGCCGTGTGCCAATCCTCTGTATTTCCGTTTCACCCTGCGCCAGAGCTGCGTTGCTCGTGTGAACCGAGTAGTGACCCGTTACCAGGTCGTACGGATGCTTTACCGCCGAGCCCATCACGAAAGAGCAATCGCCTTTCGCGATGAAGTTGATGCGGTGCTCTGACTCTTCGAACACGGCTAATTCGCCTGCATTGATCAACCCACCTGCGTCCAGACTCCCAGAACTCACAGCGAGCCAAGCAATGTTGTGACCGGATGGAGGGGTGTAATGCCAGTGCTCACCGTCTTTTAAACTCACGGCGAGATAGTTCATTTCACTCGGCACTTCAATCAGGCTTTGGGCTGCCCCGTAACGTCCCAATAGCAAACGCGCGGGGCCCACTTTAGGAACTTGCGACGGCGCAAGGTAGACACTCATCGCGGGTGCGTTTTCAAGAGATGGTGGCAATGCCACCCAAAGCTGGAATCCCTGGATTGCGGACTTGCTGGCTAGCGTAGCGTCGTGCCACACCCCATTGCCGGCCTGCATCCACTCAACACCACCGGCAAGCAGTAAACCGGTCGCCCCTGTGGTGTCCTCATAAGAAACATCCCCTTTTGTCATGAAGGTAACCGTTGCGATTCCTGAGTGCGGATGCATGCCGAAACTCGACTTACCACCACTGGCGTTCAGGCTGAAAATGTCCAGGAAAATAAACGGCTTCAACATCTCGCCTAGATCACCTGGACTCATAAGCCTCGTTATGGGGCCGTGTGTGGTTCCTTCAGTACGATGGACAATGGCGCGTGGTCGAACTACTACGGTGGTGGTCATATGTTTTCTCTTTGTTCTCCATTGCCGACAGACGATGTCGTCGAGCGGAGTTCCGGCTGCCTGGACTGGATGTGGATGAACTCAGTGATGCCGAAAGTCTGGGCGGTGAGCCCGTAGGAGATTCCGGCAACTGAAGGTCAACTGCAGCAATGACAGAAGGATATGCGTCCGCTGATTGCTTTATTAGATGGCATAATTGGATTGGACTAATCCATTTTTGGAGTGGATGGCAGTAAAGATGATTGATCTGAATGACGTCGCATTGTTTGTAAAAGTGGTGCGCAGCGGTAGTTTCGCTGAGGCAGCACGGCAGCTTGGAATGCCCTCAAACACCTTAAGCCGGCGGGTTCAACAGCTCGAGGCTCAACTCGGTACGAGGCTGCTGCAGCGCTCCACGCGAAAGCTCACACTCACTCAGTCCGGCGAGGCTTTTCACGAGCGCTGCTGTGGAGCAGTGGAAGGTCTGATTGACGCTGGTGAGCAGCTGATGACCGGAAACCAAGAGCCGAGTGGCACCGTGCGCATTGCGGCAATGGCTGATTTTTTCGACTTCTTTCCTATGGAGTGGGTGGCCGATTTTCTCGAGGCACATCCGCGGGTACACGTCGACTTTGTGCTAAGCGATGCACGCGCCGATTTGATCGCTGATCGCATCGATATTGCGTTTCGAGGTGGGGCGTTGCAGGACTCAGGATACGTCGGTCGCCAGCTCCTTGGAGCGGGTAACGAAGGTCTGGTAGCCAGCCCTGATTACATTAAAAAAAGAGGCATACCTAATAATCTTGCAGATTTGGTCAAACACGACTGTGTGAGCTTTGGCCATCCTAGCGGTTTCACCACTTGGGTTCTTCATGGGCCAAACGATACGGCGGAAGAGGTGCGGGTCACTAGCCGTTTCAATGGCAACACCGCCCAGGCTTTGCGCAAGGCGACGTTGGCCGGGCTAGGAATTGCCTTGCTGCCGCCCGCTATGACTAAGTTTGATCTTCAGACGGGGCGCCTTGTGTCTGTACTTCCGCAGTACCACAGAACCGGATACGGCCTGCATCTGCTTTACCCTAGTCGGCGACACCTACCGCTGGCTGTATCTGCATTCATTGGCTTGGTTATGGAGAAATTAGAGGGGCAAGAATTCCCTGCAACGACTCTTTCCTGATCCATGCATTGTCGAAATATCGACGATTCGGTCGCGCTCGGAATAGAAGAGGGTAGCGCTATAGTGGGAGCCTGGCACTTCGTTGTTTGAGGATTCATTCCCCGTTCGAATGGTTACCTTCAAAGCCCGAATCATGCCTTGATGCATAAACATTTCGTCGCGCGGCAGTCGCAAGCCTCGTGTGCTTCGCAAACCTTCAACAGAGGCAACGATGATGAATTCAACCTGGGCAGATCAAGTGGCACTTGTGAGTGGAGCGGGCAGTGAGCTTGGAATCGGTATGGCCATTGCCCATCGTCTTGGGGCTCAAGGGGCCAAGTTGATCGTCACGGCAAGCAGCGCACGCATCAATGAGCGGGTTGCGGAGTTACGTGCCGCCGGCTTCGAAGCAGTGGGTCGATCGGTCGACTTGACTCAGGAAACTCAGGTGAGTGAATTCGTCGCTTGGGCTGAGGCCGTCTGGGGCCGCATCGATATTCTTGTAAATAATGCCGGTATGGCGATGCAAGGGAGTCCAGAACAGTTCTCCGAATTCACGAGTACGAGCCTCGAAAGTTGGAATCTTTCCATCGCTAGAAATCTGACAACTGCGTTTCTGTTAACCCAAGGGGTGTTGCCTGGGATGCGAGCGAGAGGCTATGGCCGCATAGTGAACATCAGCTCAACTACCGGCACACGGGCCAGTAATCCAGGGGAGGCTGCTTATAGTGCTGCAAAGGCGGGAATGGTAGGAATGAACATGAGTCTAGCTCTTGAGGTTGCTCATCAAGGTATCACTGTGAATTCAGTTGCCCCTGGTTGGATAGCTACAGGGTCGAGCACGCCTGATGAAGTCAAAGCCGCACGTTCTACGCCTCTCGGGAGAGCGGGGCGACCAGACGAAGTGGCTGCAGCCGTTGTATTCCTGGCTTCACCCGAAGCGAGTTACATCACCGGTGAGCTGCTCGTAGTGGATGGAGGCAATTGTCTGGTTGAGAACAAAGCTGATTAAGACTTTTTAGTTCCTGAGAGGGATCTCAACGAGCTTGAGGGATTTTAGGGATATCGCCTGATCAGGTCGTGCGTCGACGCTCATTTTGCGTCTCCCGCACAGAAGTGCTGCTAAAGGACGTTGATATTGATGTCAATCAGCGTTGCCTTAGCTGCGGTGCGCCGACTCACTGGTCCAGCAAAAAACGCTCAATTTCCTCAACGGTACTGCGCGCCGTTCGGGTCACGCCGATCAGTGTCGCGGAAGCGGCGCCAGTCCAGTCGCCATAACCCACCAGCCACAAACGCGGTTCCTGAATCGAATGCGTACCTTTGACAGCCACGCGCCCGTCGGCGGAGCACACGCCCAGTGATTCCAGATAGCCGAGGGCAGGGCGGAAGCCGGTGCACCAGATCACCGCGTCGACCGGCGTTTGTGAGCCATCAGCCCAAGTCACGCCGGTCTCGGTGAAGCGCAGGAACGGCCGAACCGCGTGCAACACGCCGCGCTCCCGAGCCTCGACAACTGGCGGCACCATCACGATATCGCCCAGGCCGCCAACCGGGTTTTCAATGACCATGCCGGCCAGCTGCGCTTTCCAGCGCTCGGTGGCGCGTTCGAAGAGCACGCGTCCATCAACGTCATCGGCAAGAAACTCTGGCGGCTGCGGAGTGACCCAGGTGGCATCGGCCACTTGCGAGACTTCAGCGAGGATCTGTGCACCGGAATTGCCACCACCTACCACCAGGACTTTTTTTCCGGCAAACGGTTTGGCGTTAACGTAGTGGGCCGAATGCAATTGCTGGCCGGTAAAGGTTTCGCTGCCGGGGTAATGCGGCAGGTAAGGATGGCGCCAGGTGCCGGTCGCGCTGACCACGGTGCGGGCCAGCCAACTGCGACCTTGGGCTTTTACGTTAAGGTGATTGCCCCGACGTTCAATAGCGTTGACCCAGTAGGGCCGTTCGACAGGAAATTGGTAGCGTTGCTCATACTGACGCAGGTAATCGACTACGTTGTCGCGACTGGGGTAACCGTCAGTGACCGGAGGCATCATCCAACCGGCGATGGAGCTCCAGGTCGACGGTGAAAACAGTCGCAGGGAATCCCAGCCATGTCGCCACGCGCCACCCGGTGCTGCTTCGGCATCAATAATCACAAAGGAACGCCCGGTATGGCGCAGGAAGTAAGCCACGGCGAGTGCGGACTGGCCACCGCCAATAATCGCGACATCCACTTCGGCAGGCATGAGGAATCCTTGGGTCAGCGAGGTTCAGGTTAAGTTAATCCATTTGAAGCGGACGTTTGTTGATGTTGCTCAAGCGGAGGCGTTCTAAACCACAGCCCGGAACAGTGATACTCCCAGAACGGCAGCGCGCAGCCAGCCGATACGATCGCTGCGATGAGATTCGGTGTTCATGGTTTAGCGGGCTTGCAATCTCACAAACTTAAAACTTTAAAAATTTCGAACTATTTCGGCGTGATCGCGCATGGCTATCAGAATCATTGTTTTGATAGAAAAATCGCGACAAAGAACTCTTCAAAATAACCAAACGAAATAAGCAGGTCTGTCAGAGCACTGGTGTGAAATTAATATCTGTTATAAAGGAGCGAAGCTATAAGTCATAATATTCCAATGCTTAATGTAAATTCTGCCACAATTCTACAAATATAAAACTTTATTGCTGATACGACAAATTTAGCACTGCGCATTTTAAAAGCGACCTGGCAGACGACATTGAGGTGCTTAGAATGACGGTTCTGGACTCATTGGTAAGCCAACAGTGCCCGCGACCAGCGGGTGCGCATGAGTACCGTTACCACAGCCTTAAATCGGGTGAGCCAGTCCGTCTGTACAACCGCATCACACTATGGCGCTGGTTAACACTTGAATTTGATCCTAGTGTTACAGAGCTTAAGATCAATGCACAAATTTTTGAAAGCACGCCTTTCCGTATTCCCATCGTATTTTCATACTCTAAGCAGGGAAGACCTCATCTTATAACGCAGGACAGCGCTACCGAAGCCGCGATGCATTCATTGCAAGAGTATTGCAGTTTGCTTGGGATATCGCTTGAAACGATAGAAGAAAAATGGACGTCTGCTGGGCATGTGGAGATGTGGAATCTTTTAAAAATGATGTCGTATATTAATAAATGGCATTACAAAATTTCCGAAAAGAGATTGGGGCTGGTTTTTCGAGATATAACCATACACAAAAGTGTTTCCATTAAAGAGATGTGTGAAGAGGATCGAATGAATCCAGAAACGCTTGCATTATCGTTTGAGCTAGTACGACGCGGTCGGTTGCGCTTGTTAGAAATTGCCAGCAAAAAAATATCACAGAATACTCAGATTTCCATTTAGTGCACTTAAAATTGATAGGCCTCTCTATGGCTAGTAACTCTGAAAGAAAAAGGTTTTCAAAGTCTAGCTTCAGGAGTAGCGACATCAATCTTGATGAGTGGCCCATGGTGGATGTGCCGGTCGTAAAAAGTAATCGTAGGGAAGAAACGCAACGTCGAATTTCTGCGATTCGTTTTTATCTAGAAACAGACGCTTCGGTTGATGAGGTAGAGGATAAATGGGGAGTGTCTCGATCAACGCTTTTTCATATGCTTGAATTGGGCATGCAAACATTAGAAGATGGCTCTATAGTAGGGTTCCGCGCCGCGATACCGTATGCCAGATTCTCAAACTACAATCGTTCTAAACCGGATAACGTCAGCAATCTGAATGGGGTAGGCAGTGCAGGTTTGTTCTCACAGTTGAGGCTAGGCCACCCTGAGTTACAGGAGTGGTTGGATTATCAAGCTAAAGCATACAAGCCGAGAAAAAAGGGTGGTCCGTATTTTGCTGAGATCCATGAGGCCTTTTTGCAGCAATGCAAGGAAGTAGGAATACGAGAGGATCAATACCCTTTGAACAGGAAAGTCGGCGGAGTGGGGGTGTTGAGGTCTTATTTAATTGATCGTCAAAAGTTCTTCCAGGCTGAGAAAGAAAAAAACTCAAAATCTCGGGCGGAGCGAGACTTGTTTCCTCCTATGTCGCCGCTGGATGAAGTACAGGTCGACGGTCACAATCTTGACGTAGGACTAGTAGTGTCTGAGAAGGACGCGTATGGACAGGACGTGCTGTACGAAATCTCGCGGATCTGGATAATCGTGGTTATAGATAGTTTTACCCGTTGTGTTTTGGGATACTCGATTGCCTTAGGTCATACTTATGATCATATAGATTTATTACAAGCAATTTTCAACTCTCTAGCCCCTCACCAACGTCCGATGCCAATAATTGCTGGTGCGAAGTATCACAAAGACGGAGGGTTTCCTTCAGAAAATCATAATGCGGCCTGGCGAACATGGCTGAGCCTGAAACTCGATAACGCAATGGCCCATAAGGCCCGGCATGTTCAGGAAATTTTATCGACTCGTATCGGCTGTTTGTGTGATTTCGGTCCTCCGCACGAGCCAAATGATAGGGCTATCATCGAGCGTTTTTTCGAGTACTTGATTCAAAATTTTTCCCATCGAATTGTCGGGAGTACCGGTAGCAATACAATGGATGAACTCAGAGAGCGATTGGCTCCAACCCATGCCAACAGGCTCAAGTTGTTGATAACACTGGAGGAACTACGGGAGGTTGTTGATATTGTCATTTCCGATTATAACGGAAGACCACATTCTGGAATTCAAGGGCATGCGCCGTTAGCGTTGTTTAACGCGGGGATAGCTGATGATGCGCTCCCGCCCGACAGGGTTGTCGAAGATGTGCGGCGAGAGAGGGAGTTCCTGATGGAGCACCAAAGGGTGCGAGTTAAAAGCTCTGCCCAATACGGTGGAGCATATGTTAATTTTTGCTATCTGAAATACCGGAATAGTAACGTGCTTAGAAGCGATTTTTCCGGCGTTGAGGTTTCTATCGGATTTCTGAGGCGGGACATATCGTCCATCTGGCTCTTTGACGAAGATGGAACTATGATTGGTATTTTAACGCCTCCTTCCCCTTGGTGTGATCACCCTCATAGTTTGACACTACAAGCGGAAATGCAAAAAGCGTTACGTGCTGGACAATTTGAATTTCAACGAGGAGAAAGTATCCTCCACGCTTACCGTCGACATAAATCATCGGGCAATACCATCACCAGAAAAATCGCAACTTCCCTATTAAAAAATGCAGGGAGTGTTAGCGATATCCCTTTGCCCTCTAGTAAAAAGCAGCCTGCGGTACCGGTGGGAATCCCCAGAAAGCTCACAAAAGGATTTATAATTTGAGAGGGGTAGTCGATGGAAATCAAAAACTTGCGCCCCTTATCCAAAGAAGCTCATCCGGTCGCACTCAGAACGTATCTGCTTCCCACACAGGCCATCGACCTTATTTATGCGATGGTGATGAAGGTAATCAACCGAAAAGACACTGGACTGCTTGTGTATGGGAATACCAGATACGGAAAGACGAGATCGATATATTATTGCACTAAAATGCTTCAGATTGAGTTCCCAGGAGTGCCGGTTAGGCTTTTCAGCGTGCATCTAGATCTGGCGGCGAGTGAAGGGAAGTTTTTTACGCTATTCCTAGAGGCTGTCAAGCATGCAGATACTGGCGGTTCGGTAGCGGATAAACGCATTCGCTTGGCCAACTACATTATCGATGCGGGAAAACAGAATCCTCGCCGAATATTTATCCTGTTTATAGATGAGGCGCAGAAGTTATGGGCGGTGCACTACGAGTGGTTGCGTGATATTTATGATCAGGCTGAAATTGGTGGCGTCTCATTGTTGGTTATTTTGGTTGGCCAATTAGATTTATATACTCAAAAAAAGACTTTGATTAAGAACAAAAAAGGGGAAATAGTCTCCCGATTCATGACATTCGATATGCAGTTCTACGGGATAAGGACGTATGAGGATTTTGCATCTTGTCTTAGCCAATATGATACCCTCGAATTTCCTGCAGGTTCAAACTGGACATTTACTAGGTTTTTTTTGCCTACGGCTTACGCAAGTGGCTTCAGGCTAGGGGCTAACGCACAAGTCTTATGGGATGCATTCCTTAAGCAGGACGAGGAGCTCGGCATAAACGATGGGCCAGAGATCCCAATGAAATATTTTACCAAAACAGTGGAAATATTTTTGGAAGAACATCCAGAGTTCGATCTACCAAACTTTAATTTAACGCCGGACATTTGTCGAGGATTGATAGTTGAGTCTTGGTATCCTGTATTCATGGAACACCTCAAAGACATGAGCTATAGAACCTGAGGGCGCTTAATTGATCATTTTAGAGGAGGACGACTGGAGTAAGGAATATTCCTATTCATCTATGATGCCGCGATACATATCGAATGAGTCGGCATACTCGATAATGTCTCGATTTGCTCTCAGAAATGCCATTAACCCTACTAAATTAGTAAAGTTATTTGCCAGTAAAGTTAATTCAAATCGAGTCAAAGCCACTAAAAACCTGTCATGCCTGTATTCAATTGACTTGATAAATACGGAAAAGCATCTGCGCCTAACGAAAGCAGAGCTTTATAGTCTGTTCCTCGTACCAGAATTTGTGGCAGATATCGATTGTATTGAAGAAAATCTCAAATACTGCCGCCATTGCCTATCTCAACATCGTCACTATGCCCTTTTTCAGCTCGTATTTGTTCATGACTGCCCGCTGCACCGAGTACCGCTCATCCAGCGCTGTCCAAATTGCGGAGCGGGTATCTCTAATCGTTTGGAGGCCGCTACCTTCAAGGTTCCGTTCGGATGTCCCTGCTGCAATCAAACGTTCATCGCCCGCGCCCCCTCGAAGCAAGTTTTTGTTCGCGTTAACAAAGACGGTGAACTGTTGTTGGAAGCATTTGCGTACATGCTTAAGCGGAAAGCGGATCATGCGATAGTATTTTCTTTTCAGCGCCAAACGTCAATCTATTGTGACAACGTCTTATGCCTATCTAAAAGCTTGGAGAACGCTCTAGCAACGGAGCGAACTTTTTTCTACTGGCTTATCCGGAATGCGACAGAAGAACATCAAGGCTGGAGTTTGGACGTCTACCCCAGACAAACTAGTAATCGATACAAAATTGTGAGTAAAAATGCTAGTTTGGGAGACGAGGTAGCACTGACTGATTATTTTTTTGCGACTTTCAAGTCGCTATCTAGATACGTGGTGCGGTTACTTCAAGCAAAAAAGTGTCTCGGCGCGGTTTGCAAAACGCTATGGAGGGATCCCGTAGGAGGTGAGATTCCACATGTGTGCCCACAGATATTGGCCCTCATTGCTTGGCGAACCTTTTGGCTCAACGCGCGAACACCTATCGGTACACTGCAAGCGGAGCGCGGTAATCACTGCAAGATTCGTGAGTGGCTGCAGTCGATATTGTATGAGCGTTCTGTTTCGCTCTTTCCCGTCACTCAGCGACTTTGGTTGATCCAACACATATTTGCACATGCATTGAATACAACACTCGAAGCGTTTTTAGCGGCATTCACGACTCGGGCGGATTTTCCTGCGCCCACTGAGTGGCCGACTAATCCGCTGTCGAGTTCGAACTGCTGGGCAGTCTATATCGATAACGAAGGAGCCTCTAGTATCACGACTTTTGTCCCCGGCCCTCATAAGAATTTCCTGTCGAGCCTGGGAGACCATTTACCGTCGCTAGGCTGTGACTGCGTGGAGGATTGATTACGACAGCACCTTGAGATCAAGTCCTCATAGTTTTTTCAGCAGGTCTTCAGGCCATAGATGGCTGAACGTTCCGTTACAGCGCCGCTGGTTCTGTTCCATGATCAAAATCTTGCGCTCTAGTTCTTTAATAACCCCCGCAAGGTGTTTATTTTCATCCGCATAGGTCCGAACTACGCGATACATCCTGTGTTTGTGCTCTTCGTTGAGAGAAAGCACCGTCAGCAAGCGAGAACAAAGTGCATCTTGAGGAAGGTGCATAAGACTTGGCCGCTGAGAATCACCGTTATTCTGCGCCGGTTGCTTTAATATTGAGTATCTCTGAGCTATCAGTCTTGCTTTGTTATCATGAAGGAGTGTCGCGCTGGCAAGGTCTGGAACTGAGAGATGCTCGGGTCGCCAGCGCTCGCCAGCTCGTTTCAAAGCCAACTCCAAGGCTACGATTTCAGCGCTCAGTGTGTCCATGGCTAACCTGTAGTCACGATTTCTATACCGACTTTTGGCGAGCTTGCGTTGAGCCTTGGTGTGATTCCGGTTGAGGGTTTTTTCACGGCGTTCGAGGTGCGCAGTACGCGCTTTTAGCTCTGCCACAAGCTTTTCCGTCATAGACAGACGACTTTTGAGGCCCTGGTCTGTGACCATGGTTCTAGCCGGAGGCAGATCTTGAGTTGGGTTGTATACATGTAATCTGCGCACTTCACGGGATTCGAGCTGCCGTAGCCCTAGAACGATTGACGCACGCGAGAATTCCGCACCTAGCTCCCGTGCTACTGTTATGGGCGAAGGTACACGCCCTTCACCGATGATCTTCAAGCGGCATCGCTCAATCTGCAGGATTGTTGCTCTTTTCATTTCAGTCGCCGAGCGGAGGAGTGACTTACCTAAATGTTAGGTCACCCGACTGGAAGGTAAGTGCATTTGCGATAAAAGCTGACGTGCGGTCTGGTGTCTCGCTTCGTGTTTCCTTGAAAGGGCGATGGTCGATACTGGAGACAACCCGATAACTCGCCACTGTTGCATTCAGCAGTCATCAAAAGGTCTTGAGGGCGTACACCAAAACTTATTTAGCCTCAGGGAAGACTCTTGTCTTTAGGCGCACGATCACTCGCTATGGTCTCGCTCGTTTTCGAACTGGCAGCTCCGTACAGCGCTGTCGCCCGACTTGTTAGCAGTGCGCCGGCTTGGAAATAGCCCATGACGGTGGTGACGCTGCGATGTTCGGTCATCGCCATCACCTCGCCGAGCGGCACGCCCTGCCGGCCTGCCTCGGTCACGAAGCCCGAGCGCAGGCTGTGCGCTGCCCAATCGCCCTCGAGGCCAGCCAACTTCGCCCGGCGCTGGACGATGCGCGCCACCTGGTCGGCCGACAATCCCATACTCCCCACCGTGTTGCCTTTATACAACCGGCGAAACAGCGGGCCCGACTCGGCTGGTGCCGCGGCCAGCCAGGCGGCCAGCGCTGCGGCGCTTGGTCCGCGCAGCGGTTTCTCCCGGCGTACGCCACCGGTGTCGGTCTTGGTCGTGCCCAGCGCGTACAGCCAGGTGTCGGCATCCAGGCGGCGCACATCGCTGACCTGCAGACCGACCACTTCCGAGCGACGCCGACCGCCACCGCTCCAAGCCAGCAGGAGTAGGGCGCGGTCACGAATACCACGCACGCCGTCGTCACAGGTGGCGAGCAGCGCCTGCAGCGGCTCAAGCACGATCGCGGTTTTCTTGCGCACGTTGACGCCCTGGCGCGATTGCGCCTTGCGTGCTTCGCGCAGCAGGTTTTTTAAAGCCGGTGCTTCGGTTGGGCTGTCCCACTCATTGATTCGGTGCCATTTACCGAGTACCGCCAGGCGGTGGCTAACGGTATTGAACGCCAGTGGCCCCGGTTTGCTCTTGATCCGGGCAGCGACCAAGGCGGCGTCAATGCCGGGCGGCAACAGGTGGGCCCAGCCGCCATCGGCCAGCGGCCGGGCCAGGTGATCGAGGACAAACTGCACGGCTACCGCTGGGGGAAGGGGCGCATCGCCCAGCGCCTGGCCATAACGCAGCTGCAACCAGGCCGACCAGTAGGCGAGGGCGCTTCGATAGCTGCGCACCGTATTGGCCGCGGTGCCGGCGGCAATAAACGCCGCCGCGGCTTCCTGGGCGTGCAGCGCCAAGGATTGCGGGTTAAGCGGCATTTCGTCTACCAGAGCCAGTCGATCTGTAATATTTGATACGTTCAACGTATTATTAATCCAAATTCAAGAAAATAACGTCGGATAACATTTAATTATCAGACCTAATATACGCGGAGATCAGGCATGGCAGTAGGAGTACCGGAACACGAGGTGTTTGCCGCGGCGGATACGGTGCTGGCCCGTGGTGAGCGGCCGACGGTGGAGCGAGTGCGCCTGGAATTGGGCCGAGGTAGTCCGGCGCGAGTCGGCGGGTTGCTGGATATTTGGTGGGCGCGTTTGGCCGAACGCCTGAACGGAGAAACGCGACTGCCGGCGTTACCTAGTGAGGTGTCGCAAGCCTTCGTTGCCGTATGGCAGCAAGCGATTCACTTAGCGCAAGGTGTGGCCGAACAAGCGTTGGATCAGCAGCGCGAAGTACTGGAGGCCGAGCGTGAACGGCTGGCGACGGTCGAGGATCAAGTGCGTCAGGATTTAGCAAAGGGGCGCCAACAGGTCACAGAGGCCGTGACCAAGCGTCAGGCGGCCGAATCGCGGTTAGCTGACCTGGATCTGCTGCTGGTACAGCGGCAGACGCAGATTGAGGAGCTGCAACAGCAGCGTGACGTGTTGTTGCGCGAGCGGCTTGATACCCAACGGCAAAACCTGACACTTCAGCAGGATTTCGAGGCGTTACGACAGAAGCATGAACAGGAGCGAACAGCTCAGGATAGTTATCTGCGTGGGGTTGAGGATCGCGCCCATCGCGAGATCGATCGCGCCCGGGAGGAGGGGAAGGCCGCAGTAAACCAGTTAAAGGCCGCCAGCCGAAAGCATGACGACCTGCAACGAAAGCTGGAGTTGGCCCATAGCGAAATGAGCCAAGCTCAGCAGCATGCCGCGGCGCAGCTAGCCCGGGCTGAAACCCTGGAACAGCAGTTGACTCAGACTCGTCAGATTCCCGAGACCAGGCGTAAGCCAAGAGCCCGAAAAAAAACGGTATCAACTACAAAAAACTAAAAGCACTACCGCTAATGCCAGCAAAGATGCTTGGGCTAATCTGTTCTGGTAAACACGAATTGACCTTTCAGACCTATCATTCAAGGACGATACAAATGCCAAGTAACTCGGATTCCAAAATCGCCACTGCCGATGCGCTGACGCTGCTGCTGCACAACCAGCATGCGCTCGGTGCGGCTATCGAAGAGATCACTCATTGGATTTCAGGGGATGGCGCAGACATTGCTGCTGATAACGCCGTCGCTGCTTTGGGGACACTGGATGCAAACGCAAAAGCGATAACAGATGCGATCATGCGATTACGGCTATGCTAGGAATCGTTGAGGCCGTCATCAATCGGCCAAAATGCGGCTATTCTCAAACGGCCGCTTTCGGCCAAAAGCGGACGGTTGTATTTTTGAGGCAGCTCAGTTCAATAATGAGGAGTGCTCCAACATCCTACTATTGGAGTCACTCCACCATAATTGTGGAACGCCAAGGCAACGTGATTAAAAAACGGCCCTTAGTGGGCCCTTTTTTCTCATTCACCCGATACGCCTGAACTGCGGTATCGGCCTGAATGCGCTTTCCCATTAGGAAACACGCCACGAAGCACTTGAACAAACCCGCTTCGTTCGCGTCTGCGAGATAGATATGCAAGTCCTTCGTGCTGACAATCTTGGGCATGGCCCCGCTCCTTCATGACCCTAGGTTCGTCACATGGATGAAAACTGTCCAGACGCCCAGAGCAATCCAGAAAATCGCAAAGATCCAGGGTGTGCGCTACGTTGGCAACCTCTAGAGAACCACCTGAGGGTCGAGTACGATGGCATTACGATATCGCATTGGATGTTTACCTTGGATGGACTCTCATTTATGGAATTTTCTGAACAAAAAGTAAAAGCGCTCCAGGATTATCCTGCGCTGAAGAAGTTGGCAGGTGTACTGTGGCGTCAGGATTCCTCGTATCGAGGGGCCGCGGTAATGGTCGGGGCAGGTTTTAGCAGGTGCGCTGCACAAAGTGGCGACAGCACACGCCTAATGCCGCTTTGGATGGATTTCTCAAGAAAGCTGGCAACTGAACTGGACCCCGGGGATCCGAATTTAGCGTATCTCGACCCCCTACGCTTGGCGGAGTTATACAAGGCGCAATTCGGACAGCAGACACTCAATGATCTCATCAGAGCAGAGATCGATGACTCAGCTTGGTCGCCGGGTGACTTGCACACCAAACTGTTGCAGCTTCCTTGGTCTGATGTTTTGACGACAAATTGGGATACCCTTCTTGAGCGTGCCAGTGAACGTGTTCATGACCCAATTTACAGCACTGTGACAAAGCAAACCGACTTGGCCGCCGTCGCCCCACCCCGAATTACCAAGCTTCACGGCACGGTCAACGTCACCGAGGAACTGATATTCACTCAGGAAGACTACCGGCGCTACCCCGAAACCCACGCCGCGTTTGTGAATTTTTCTCGCCAAGTGTTTATCGAGAACGAGCTATGCCTGCTGGGCTTCTCAGGTGAGGATCCTAATTTCTTGCAGTGGACCGGTTGGGTACGTGATCATTTGCAGAGCCAATCGCGCCGAGTGTACTTGGTGGGCGCTCTGAACCTTTCAGCTGCGAAGAGAAAATATCTCGAATCCATTAACGTCGCGCCCATCGACCTATGGGATGCCGTCAAACATCTGGACGACCCTGGACTGCGACACCTTCAAGCCACAGAACTGTTTATCGAAACGCTGAATAAGCTCAAGCCGGCGCACCCCTCAGAGTGGAGACCACAATCAATTGAAGGTCTTCCTCTCGCAGAGGCTGCATCGATGATGGAGTCCGACCGAAAAAGTTACCCGCACTGGTTGGTCTGTCCGTATGGGTTACGTTTATATCTTCAGTTTCAGTATGGAGTCAGGAGCATAACCCCCAGTGTTTTAGACGCCTGCACGATCGAACTGCGGGAGAAAATTCTCTACGAAGTCTCCTGGCGTTACAGCATTACTTTTGACGCACTACCGGGTTGGCTGTTGGAGTCCCTCCTCAAGATCATCTATGAACCCGCGACACTGACGATAAGGCAACAGCTAGAGGTCGCCTTGGTGCTGCTTAATACCGCTCGCTGGTCTATCGGTGAACGCAAAGAACAAAGGCGATTCGAAGATGAAATTATTGCGCGTATTGAAGAACGTACCCAGTTCTGGCCGGATGTCGTCGCAGAGGTTGCATACTTCAAAGTAAATCGCGCCAGGCTGGATCTGAATTTCTCAGAGATGGAGACCAGCGCCTCTCAACTTCCAGAGCACTCAGCGGAATGGAAACTTAAAAAGTCAGGTGTCCTCGCTGAGCTAGGTCAGACTGAGCAAGCGGTCAAGTTAGTCCTAGATGGCCACGCTCAACTCATCGAGCAGCATCGAAAAAACCCAAACTCGGTACAAATCCTATCGAGACTTGCATGGGCAGACCTGTTGGCGAGGGCTGTAGACAGCGACCGTCCCGCCAAATCAAATTCCCTACCCAAAAGCATCTTATCCAGATGGAAGTGTGATCCGTGGGACGAGATTGAACACCTCAAGGAGAAGGTTAGAGAGAGGCTGGATAAAAATGATAAAAAAGCTTCAGTCGAACCGTCATTTCAAGTGGGCCAATACAAGGATAACTCCAAAACAGTACATTTGAGCAATGAAGTTCATGTTCTCTTGATCGCTGACGGACTGATGCGTTCGACAGGGGTTTTGCCCACGTACGAAGGGGCTAACCTTTTCTCGACCCAATTCGAAAACATCGCTTTCCTAGATGAGCTGACACAGCATGACCGCATGAAGCACTCGCTGCGCTTTGCTAGTCTTGATACGTCACCTAATCTGAATCGCATGCTTTCCCGTGTCAATGTCGCGGCCGCACCAGCGGAAGCGGTTGATGACATGAAACGGCTGTGTCGGGATGCAATTAAACATTTCCTGAATAGATACTATTCAAAAAATGTTAGTTCAGCTTTCGCTCTTTCAAAGCTTAGAGTCATGCTTGAGGCCTATGCTAGATTGATCGTAAGATCCACAGCAGACGAAGCCAAAGAGACTTTCCGCTTTGCAATTGGCCTGGACGAAAACAAAGTTGTAAATCATGTTTGGGTGTCTAGGTCTTATGGGCATTTGCTAAATTATTCTTTGCACAGTATTCCCGCCAGCCAACAGAACGAATTGCTGGAGGAGATTCTGATGTTTCCTCTGGCATGTGAGAGAAACAATCCTGAGTGGCCTGAACTGATTGCGAACAATCCTGGCTCGCGAAAGGACAATCCAAGAATAAAGCTAAGAATCCTCGAGATGATTGATTCCATCGCGAAGCATTCATTAGCGCCCCCCCCATTGATAAGCCGTCCTATAGAGGGAATTCCGGCAGAAATGTTGGAGCAACTTAACCAATCTAGTTCAATCCCGAATATAAGTACCCCAACCATTGCCCGCCTCCTGCCGCTGGTCTTGAAGGGCTACACCACCGAGGAGGAGAATTCCTATCTGGCTAAAGCGATTTATGGTGCCGATGCCCCACTTGATTCGTTACCCATCGCTAGTTTCTTCCCTCACGTATTCAGCTTTCTTCCATCACCTGATCGAGTAAAAACGGATCGGCTTATAAGGGATTTTTTGTATCGGACCCCCATGTCGTTGGAAGTCAAAGACCTCCGTAAATTACTATGGGCGTCGCAAGCTCATGCGAGTGACAATAGATTGGCCCCCACTCCAGATCAGGCGCTCACGTGCTTTAATGAATTGATTGTCTGGAGGCAGCCAGGTGATGACGGTTCAGCCCTATTTAAGATGTTTTCCGATCCAAATGAGCCAGGCCCACTGGTTGCGGAGGTTCTCGCCAAGAGCGTATTACCTTGGCTGGGAAAAGAGCAGGTGACTCAAGACTTGGCCCTTCGATTCAAAGAATTCGCGTCACAGGAAAGTTTCCCGGCAACACCGCTGGCGTTTTGCTACCTCGCAAAGCATCTTCCAGAATTAAGGCATGAGCTGGCCAGAGCAATTAAGCAGGGCCTTCGAGATAAGGACGTGAGCAAGGTTGGATTCGCTGCTCGTGCGGTGATCAAGGCCAAAGAACTGGGGATCGATGAGATAGCTGATAAATTGATCCCCCGACTGATTTCCCTCATTGAGTCTGGTCGGCTGACGGTGATCGCACCCTTGTTAGTTGTGGTTCGTGATCTACTAAACCGGTCCTGGCTCACTGACGAAGACGTTACGACAGTAGCAGAGTGCCTTCCTGATCTTTTCCAGAGCACGTCCTACGTCGCTGAATACTCTGTGGCGAAAGAGGCAGTATTCATTTCGGCAATAAGGTCCGGTTGCGCAAAATTGGCGGAGGCGATCGTAAAGCATAGCGCCAGCGGGCATCCAGATCTGGAGTCTCTCTTAGCGAGCGCAAAAAACGATCCGTTACCTGAAGTGAGGCTATTTGAGGAGGAATAATATTCTCAGAGACAAGTTAGTCATTAACTAACGGTTAATTTATGCACGGGCCTTTTAATATCACCAAGTATGAAGGCCCGCCTTAAAGAGGGCTCTGGCGCGTTAAATAGTCTGCTGAGTACAATTGTGCCGGATTAGCCGGCCAGTTGTAAGAGGACTGCTTTTTCCATGCTGGAAGATTACAGAGATTTTCGAGAGTGAGTGTCCGCTTTTGGCCGAAAGCAGCCGCTCATCATCGTCCGCTTTCGGCCCAGGCTGTTTGAAAACGCAAGTAAGTACGTCGAGTAGCGAAAGAAGCTGGGGCAGCTTTAAAATTCGCAGATGTAAGTGGAGATCTACCCCGGTCGGTAACCAGCCGCGGCCCAGAAAGCCGTATACAGACGCGAAAACGCTTGGACTCAGGTCCTGATCGCTTCAATCAGCCCAGCGACGCCAAAGATGCTCATCATTCGATCGGCCGCACCCTCGACGAAATGCCGACGCTCCAAGGGTACAGTGGATGAAGGGGGCGTCGAGGTGCTTGCCGGCACCGAGGGCGTTGAGGTCGACTGCAGCGGTGATCTGCCGTGGCAGAGGCTGGCGGATGTCTCTGCCCAGTTGCTCGGCCTCGTCGGCCAGCGATTGGCGATTGTCGGCGAGCAGCCGCTTGCCATCGCTCATCAACGCGAAGGTGGCGACATCGTCGAAATACGTTGATATCCAGCAAGGCCCCGCTATATCCCGCCGCGCTGGCGTGTGATGCATTTTCGGGTTGAGCATTACCAACAGACGCTTGAACTGGCTCATCGCACACCTCTATGTGTGGCCCCCCGGTTGCTGTTATCTGATCTGTTGTGCTCAGTCTAGACGCGACAGAGCCTGTTAGGACCTTTTACGATTTGTCAGCGGCTGGGGCCTTCGGGCCTTCGAGTCGTGGGCGCTGGTGAGGATGGCTCAAGCGCCTCGACCAAGCGCCAGGCCTGTGCCAGTTGGCGGAACTGCCGCGAAGCGTCGCCAGTACAGATCCGCTCGAACTCGCGGCACACCTCACTGGCCAAACACATGCGCGCGAGCCACTCCACGAAGGGTATCAACACCCTATTGCCACTGCTTTTCCATAATTTGCTCAGCCATACATCCTGCTTGAGCGCTGCCGGGGTGCCTGGTGTCTTGGCAATCAGATCGAGGAAGTACCGATTGGCGGCTTGGCGCTGAGAGGCATCAATGAGGGCAGAGCGGATCAGTTGTCTGGTGGGAGCACGTAACTCAACGATCATCCCAGGCAGCATTTCGTTGGGGGTGAATCCAGCGATCGTGAAAAAGCCAATCCGATTGGCCTGGCACTGGGTGATGGCCTCGGCAAGGCGGCGGGTATAGAGCCCGACCTGCTCCAATTCGACACGTTGCTTACTGATCTTGGCCAGGCAAGCACGAAGCGGGTAACTGCCCGGCACGACATCACACAACCTATGGAGCTTGGCCAGGCAACGGTCGTCCAGTGACAAGGCATCACCGTGAACCACGAAGAGGTCGTCCTCACTGACGTGGCCCGCCGCCCACAACAGTAACCAGAGGCGTGCTTTCTCGTAATTGTCGAGCTTTGAATCATCTAGGGTCTGCGTCAGGATCGAGTACATCACCACCCATTCCTGATCGACGTTGGCAGGTTGCTGCAGCGCGCCAATGCCCCAAGCGACCATGGACTTGAGCTGGCCGCTCGTGCGTTTTGTGCGTCGTGCTTCGACTAAACGCAGCACCATTGAAGGTTTGGGGATATTGCGGGTTCGGCGCCGCCAGAGATCGAGGAATGCGCTGATCGCGAGGGCGTTCTGTTGATGCTCGCGGGTGCTTGAGGCGATACCGCGAAAGGCCTCATAGCCCATGCCAAGCGCATTACCAACGGCAGGGATATTCCACCTGGCCGAGTCATGCTGCGCTGTCAGCCACCACACGGGCAGAAAGCCCGGTGTCGGCAGTGCCAAGGCTTCTTCGGCCCGGTCGGCATCGATCAGCGCCCAGGCGTATTCAGCGGTCGCTTCACGCTGCAACTCGCCCGGCAACAATGCAAGGTCTTCGCGCAACGGCGGCATTTGGCAGTAGGCGCGTGCCAGCGCTGCCGGGTAGGGCGTGAGTTCACTGAGGTCGCCGGCCATGGCTTGCCTGACCAGCATCTGTTCCTGCTGGTCCAACTGCTGCGGGCTTCGCAGTGTCATCAGGCGGTGATAGACGACTTCCAGTAGGTGCTGCTCGCTCGACAGGTCGGGGTCACATTCTTCACGATGATATTTAATGGCTTCTCGGTGCAACTGCAGCGCAAGCGGTCCGGCCACCGGGTCCTTGCGCAGCAGGCCTAAGGTCACGATACGCAGGTCCTTGCGGTGGCGTACCTGATTCGGCGCGTGCTCATCGACTAACCAGGCGTACTGCCTGAGGCGGTCGAACAGCGCCTGCGATTGGTCCTCCGATAGCTTGTCGCCCAGTACCAGTGGGGCCAACACGTCATGCACCAGTGTTGGCGTGACCACACGCAGTACTAACCCCGGATACGCCAGCTTGCGCAGCGGGTCGCTCTCGCCAATGCCGATGCGGTTGAGAATGCGGGTGTAGAGCACGCCCTGGCCGAGCGCCTTGTCCAGCCCGGCAGCATCTTTCAGGAATTCTTCTACATGGTCGGGATGGTTTGCCAGGTAACGGCCCACGAGCCTCAGTACCAGCGGGTTGCCGTCCAGTGCGGCGGCCACTTTTTTTGCATGGCTGCTACTCAGGCCTTCACGGCTCAGCAGGGCACGGGCATGGCGTTGCAACAGTGGCGCCAAGTTGAACGGTTTACCGATCCTGGTGCCCAATGGCAGCGCCATGTTTGCCGCCGCGCGCCCTGCTACCAGCACGCGCATGCCGTGCATGTCGAAGTCCTGCCAGACTATTTCCAGCCACTCGGCTAACGCGCCGACGGCGCTATCGCCACGGCCAGCGAGCATTTCGAACGTGTCCAGCACCAGCAATACAGGTTGATTGTGCAGCCCGAGCCGGTGAATGACTGAACGGATGAACGCGCTGCCTTCCATGCTGGACGACACCGTCTGCTCGCGGCTAGAGCTCATGTCGTAGCGGCTAGCCGAACGGTCGGTGAATGAGCGCTTGAAGTTCTTTCTGATCTCGTTGAAATCGTCTTTGGCCTTAGGGTTGCAGCGGGCCAACTGGCGAGTGAGCTCCAAGGTCAGGCCAGGCCCTTCAGGGTCTAGCGAGGGCCGGTCAAAATCGAAATGAACGATGGGCAGGGGAGGCGTGAGGGCATTCAATGATTGGGTCAGTGCCGCGAGCAGACTCGACTTGCCGATTCCGCCTTCGCCGTCGATGACCCGAATTTGCCCTTTATTTTGCGTATCGGTGGCGAAGACCTGGAGTTCGCTCAGTTCATCTTCGCGGCCGATCAGGCCTTCACCCACGAGCGCCTGTAACTCCTGGTCGCGGATACGGTTGGCAATTTCGCTTTGCACCTGCCGTGCATCTGGCAGGCTCAGGGTTTTACGGGTGTCGGACAAGCCTTGCAGCCAACCGGTGGCCACCGCCAAGGATTGCAACTGCGGCGTACTCAGCAGTTGCAGTTGCGGCTGCCAGCCACGCAGTAGTTGCGCGGTGTACATGCCTTCGAGGTCTCGGGGGGCGGGCCTGAAATGGTCAAGTACCTTGCGCGTGAACCCCGGATTGGCCAGCAATTCGGCCAGCGCCTTGCGCCGAGGCCCGGTGGACAGGCGCCGGTACATGTCGCCGGTATCAATCACCAGTTCGGAGATATCGCTGAGGTGCGCAACCAGCGCCTCGCGCTCGCTGGGGGATGCTTTGCGTGCCAGTTGGCCGAGGTCGAAAGCACCTGCCAAGGCGACTTTGGCAATCAGTTCGCGCGACTTGTCGGTGAGGCCGTCGATGGCCGTCACTTGCTGGGCCGCCAGGCGTTCTTCCAGCGCGGCGAGGCGCTTGTTGAGTGCTTCGTCGTCAGAGGCCGTCATAGGGATCTCATGTTGTCGAGGAACAGCCCGCACGTCGTGGCCATGCAGTGCAGATTGGCTTCTGCGGACTGGCCTGTGGTCACTATTTTATATTGCTTGCTCAACCTTGCGCGGTACTTGATGTCAGGCACGCCAGCGAAGGCTTTTTCCATGTATTGCGAGAACCTTGCAGGAGTAAGCTCGGGCAGCGTCTGTTCGCTCCAGTAGGCGGCGGAGGCTCTGGGTGGCGTGCCCTCATAGCCCAGCAACACGATGCGCAGCCAGCTGTAGCCCGCCAGTGCCTCGTAGAGCAAGTCCAACAATTCGCGAAGGTTGTTGCCATCGCCCAGGGAGATATGGGCGGCGTCTGGGCGCTTCAGGTCGTCAAGCAACAACCAGACATGGCGCTCCATGCGCGCCTGGTCGAGCCTGGCCAGCAATTCGGGTACCAAGGTGTTGCGCAGGTAGGCTATGGATGTGGTGTCACCTTGGGGCGGGGTGAACGGCGTGGCGTTGCTCTTGCCGACTGCCGCCAGCAGCTGCAATGCGAATGCTTCTGCGCCAAGTGCGTGGATATCCAGCGCTGACATGCGCACCACACGGTGCAGTTCCTGGGGGAGCAGGGCTTTGAACAGCTCAGCGGTGAAGGTCATGCCGGCGGGCATACGCAGGGGCGGACGAATCATTAGCCCGCGCTGGTGGTCGTCGGTGCAGGCCTCGCGCAGCCATGCCAGGGTCTGCTCGCGGTCGACGATCGGCCACGGGACTCCATCGGCATCATCGAAGCTGTAGGGCCAGTTCGACGGCAGTGTCGCCGGTAGCTGAGCAATGGTCGCAGCCACTTGATCGATGGCCGTTGCCAGGTTGCTGGCGGGTGTCACCCCCAGCATCTCTCCGGTGTGCACCCCGACCACCCTGAAGTTGACGTCGAAGCATGGCGCCCCGGAGCTGCCGGGTTCGGAATTGACGGAGTGCTGGAATAGCCCCGGTGTCACGTGCAGCCCGGTGACGTTGCCTTGCTGGTGGCACATCGCTTGGCCTTCGGGATGCTGCATCACCAGCAGGTAATCTTCGTGATATGGCAGGGTAGCTTTCATTTCCATACGCTTGGCCATAGGCAGCGGCGCTTCGGCTAGGCGTATGATGGCGTAGTCTTGGCCGTCTAAACCATGCTGGACGATACCGCCAGGCTGTATTGGCGGTGAATTGAGTGCCACCAGCCACCGTTCGGCGAGCAGGAATTCACGGGGTTTGCGGCGTACGCGGCGGCCCCCGAACATATCGACTTTGTCGTCGAAGTAAACGACGACCCTGAAAGGGTCTGCTTCCTCCTGCTTGTCAATGTCGACCAACGGGTCATTTGTTGCGCTTGAAGTCAGCACATGGCCGGCAGTGACCACCATGTCTGGCGGTACAAGCCACCCCGTACCGGCATGCCGGCCATCAATCTCGATACGGCACACATAGTCGGCAACGTGCAGTAGCCCCTTGGCATGCAGGGCACTGTTCAAAAATGGTGAATCGGCATCGATCAAGGCCTGGGCTTTGACCATCCAGGGCGATGCGGTCTGCTTGATCGCCTCCTCGATGAAGCCGCGACTCACTAACCGAGCGGTCACGCAGTTGGTGCAGAACTCGCTCAGCCAACCGCCCGCGCGTGCATGGCCGAAGGCCCTGGCCAGGCGTTGTTCGAGCGTATCGCCGTCTTGGCTTAGGGTATCGTACTGAACCTTAGTGTCATCGCTTTGCTGCAGGGTGAGAAACAGTTCGGCAAAGGCCAACTCACCATCGACCACCCACTTGGCCAAGCGTAGATCCGCCTCCGTCATGCACCACTCTCCATCACCGCACGTATGTCATGGGCCAGGTTGTACTCCCCGGATCGCCCGCCAAAATGCAAGCCGATTATTTGCCAGGTATCGTCCAGGCCGATCACGCAACTGCCCGAGTTGCCGCCCAGGGTCGAAGCGTCATGGCTGAAGCAGCGTGGTGGGTGGCTGTCGCCGGGCACCTGGCCCAGCGCATCGCCCAACAGCCCCGGCGAGAGGCGCTTTACGTCGAAAACGCCCTTGAACAATTTGAACAGGGCCTTGGCGTTCTCCATGCCGAACGACGGCTTGGCCGGGAAGCCGATCGTGACTAGCGGCGTGCCTGGCTTCAAGGCTTGGGCATCGTCGGCATCGCACACTTGCAGTGGCGTGGGCAGGCAATTGTTGGGCAGCGCCTGGATCTGGATCAAGGCGAAGTCAAGGCGCCGTGGTTCGCACAGTTGCAAGATCGGCTCAGGCCCGAGGCGCTCAACGGCGACAGGCCGAGCGAGTGCAGCCGGCGGGTTGCTCCGGTCATGCTCACCGCCAAAATCGATTATCAGGTCGTCCTTGAAACGCCAGATGCCGGCGCAGTCCAGTACGGCCATTTCTTGCAGCACATGGCGATTGGTTGCGAGCAGGCCGGTGCCGACCATAAATCCCGTGCCTAACGTTTTGCTGGTACCGTTGGGTTGCTGCTGGGCAATGCGGGCAATTTTGCCCAACGTTTCCCTGAGCAGGGGCTTGTTCTTGGCCAGGCGGCTGAACCAGCCGCCGATCAGTGGGTCCTGAAAGTCGATGCTGTCGTTGCTGACCAACAGCGCCGGCCGCGAGCCGTCGGTGAGTATGATGGCCTCGATGCCGACACGCATTGCCGGCGTGAGGATACCGCTTTCACTGCGCAGGAAATCCAGGCCTGCGCGAGCACTGGCCAACAAGTGCCTGGCCGCAGGGTCGTTTTCATCGACCTGCAAAGCCAGGCGCGCGAGAGAATGCTCACGTGCCTTTTCGCTCAGTGGGTCCGACCCAAGGCTTTCGCGGCCATGCACATTTACCTGGCTGCACAGGCGACTGCGCAGTAGCTTTGCGACGTCCATGTTCACACTGTGGTGATTGCGAAATGCAGCGGTTGACTGAGTGCGGGTTGGCCCTGGAAGGCCAGCTCATAGAGGCCCGGCGCGAGCTCATCGGACTCGATGATCAGACTGAGGCGGTCGAGAAGTGGCCCCGAATAGTTCACTCGGTAGGTATGGGCTGGCGATTTCGCATCTGCGCGAGCGTCGGTGATCACCAGCTCCCCTTCGATGGTAGCGGTGCGCCCTTTACCATCGAGTGACTTGAGGTTGAGCACCTCCAACGTCACTTCGATGTACTCGCCCTGCTCGTAGACCGGACGATCAAGAGAACCCGTCAATTTGGTTTCGTCGACTGCTCCCTCGATGGAAGGTCCAATGTTCCCGCCTAGCAAGCGGAAGAACGCACGGCGGAACGGTTCGCCTTTGAATACAGTGGCGTGCTCGTTGATCACGATCTGGCGCTGGCCAGTGATAGGTAACGAGCTGTACAGCGGCACTGTGCCGTCGCCGGCATCATTGGTTTTGGTAATGACCGACGTGGCATGTTCAACAGCCTGGCCGGCGGTATGGTTGACATTGATGCGGGTGACAGTTTGATGGCCGCTGCCGGCAAAGTAGAAGTAACGCACCCCTTCAGGGCGCGTGCCCGCAGCGAGCACCTGGTGCATCCGCCGAGCTTTGTTCACCAAGCCATAGTCCAGCCCCAAGTCCGTGGCCGACTGTTGTTCATAGATGTCGACGGCCCTCAGGTCAGGGCTGTTAAGTGCCCATACCGCCGCTTCGCCGGGGGCGGGGAGCAGTTGGTAGGCCGACGGATAGCGTGGGTCGTTAGCCAGGCGCTTGACGTCTGTTGCACTGACCCCAGCGGTGCTGTCCAAGCCGAAGATACGCGCCAGTGCGAGCGGTGCGCCCAAGTGCGGTGTGCCCAGGGTAATCAATTGGGTGATGTTGGAGAACCAAGGTTGTTTTTGGTTCTGCGCCTGTTCGAGGAGCAAACGCGAGACCAGGCCGCCCATGGAGTGGCCTACCAGCGTAACGCGCGCACCGGGCTCCTGGATGTGCAGATTTTCAAGGAGTTCAGCCAGCTTTTGTGCGCTATCGAAGTTGTCTTGCCGCCAGTCGTAGCCGAACTCGATCCGGCGTTTGCCTTTATCGGTGTTCTTGAACCCCAGGTCGTCAAGGTGTTCGCGCAGCAGGCTGTAGAAGTCGTAGCAGGCCACTTTGTTGATCGGCTCGCCGACTTTCAGGTCGGGCCGAGTCAGCAGATCCAGGCGCTTGTAACCCATCACGGCTTCATAGGGGGTCGGCGGCCAAACCTCTTGTGGCCTGCCATCTGCGCTGGTTGCCAGGAGGGTAGTGCCCATAATACCGGGAATCAGGATGACGATATCCACTTCAACCTCCTTGTTGGGTTTCGAGCTGTGCTCGTTTGGGGTTGAGAGAAATTAGCCAAATGCCTCGATGATTGCAAATAGCCATAATTCATCAATGCACATCTCGGCCAATATTTAGTTCTGCACCTCGACGATGGCAGCAGTCTATTTAAGCGAGTAGGAGCCAAGCTACCTGCACCACTGCAACACCTTCGTTAATGTGAGCCTACCGGAGGGCTGGGCTTGGCGGATGTGATCGCTATCGACTGTGAGCACAACGGGCTGAAAAAAGTGATGCATATTGTCATCATCACTGGCTTCCTGTATCGATAAAACCGAAGCAAACGGCAGATGAAGGCGTTTCGGATAGCTGGACAACTTGCAACGCACGAAAGTTTGGCAGGCCACTATTTGGGGAAAACCGCCCAATCAGGTGCGGAAATTGCACTCCTGCTCGGTTCTGAAGATCCCAATTCCTTCTATCGCGCATTTCAGGACTGGACAGGGCAGAGACTCGACTGCGCCCGTCGTGCCATGCGCCTCGGTTGAGGTTCTCTGATATCTGGCTGCTTTTGGCCGTTTTTTGCCTGCCATCAAGGGCTGAAACCGGCCAAAAGCGGCCCTTGGACAACCTGATTGCGAAACAGTAGCTTATTGTAGCGAGACTGACGAAAAATACTCGGCGGTGGGGTTCCTTCCCATACCGTGATTCACCTTGGACGATGTCAAGAAATGGGACCTAAAACCGAAGAGCTGATCTGCGTTCTTGATCAGCTTGCAGCAATGCTTGAGAGCGATGGAGATACTCACTGGAGCCTGTGGATGCGTAAGGCAAGAGCACGCTTAATGGATTCTGATTACTCCGGAATTGAGTACCTACAGTCAGCTTATGGTGGAATGGGCTCATTCAATGATCTCATTCTTGGTCAAAGTGATGAGAATGGCGTCCTTTGCTGGAAGCCGGGTCACGTTGAGCTAAACGAAAGATTCGATGAATTGCGCAATGAAGCCGCGAAGCTCGTCGAGCTCATAAAGCGAACTACATAAAGGGGCGCAGTTATCAAACTACGGTATTCAAACGGGTCAGGCCTGCCACCGACGCATCTCACTTTGATCAGCTCCGTCGACTCCGTTTCCGGCAGCCTGGTGTTTGCCTACACAGAAGTCGGGGATTACAGAGTGCGTTACACATCACGTGCCGAGTTGTTGTGCATGCTCAACAGCCTTTTGCATCAGCGCGTGCCCATTGCTGTCGGAGGCATGCTCCCGGGACCTGCCGACGAAGTCGACATGTTAATAGCGAACGAAGTACTCGAAGGCCCCTACATAGAACTGTCCTGGTCCGGCCCCCAGCAATGGACTCTGCGCGAAATCGACGCCACCACTGCTGAATGGCAACCAGTACCTGACACTCGAAGTATGGCCAATGTGTCATTCGATCCGAAGTCCCTAAAATGCTCTGGCTGAACTGGCTAAGAAATTAATACAAGTTCAGGCAGTTCTTCCTATCTAGCACCAATCACCTACGGTCGCGACCAGCAGCAATCGGCCACTAGCGACCATTGCTCACCTTGAAGAAATTGCGAAATGTCACGGGCAGGGTTGATAGCGACATCAATTCTGGGGCGTGCACCTGGGTTGCCCTAAATAATCTAGTCATAACTTAGTGGCTAATGGCCTATGGACATCCCCAGAGCATTTAGCGACATTGGCAATTACCACCGGGTAAGCGCACGCCAGCGCACCTGCCAAGCGTTGAATTGATGGGATGAGATTTAATGTACTTGAGACAGCTAGAGGTTGAGGGCTTCAAGAGTTTCGGCAGGCGTTTCACGGTTGAGTTTCATGAAGGGTTGAACGTATTGGTTGGGGAGAATGGGGCAGGTAAAACGGGCGTGATCAACGCGTTGCGTCAGCTGTTCCAGGATTCGGAGTCCGGTAAACGCTCGGTCAACGAGCGCGATTTTCACAAGTCGTTCGAGCTTGACGCCGCGCCAGCCTCCAGTTTCGCCATCACGGCGACGTTTGGCGACCTCAGTGTGTTCGAGAAAGTAGCACTCGACTCCTGGTGTGGTGACCAGGACGAAGCGGTACTCAATCTGACCGTGCTCAACCGCGAGTTGCGCGGTCGCTACAGCCAGGAGCTTTGGGGTGGCGCAATCAGGACTGGGGCCTTCAATCAACAGACGCTGGAGCTAATTCACTGCATCTACTTGCCACCGTTGCGTGACGCAGAGCAGAAGCTGCGGGAGGGCCGGCAGTCCAGATTATCCCGGCTGATGAAGGCATTGTGCAAAGATCAGTTACAGGTGTGTGCTAAAACCAAAACATTGCATCCGCTTGAAGTAAAAGTCGCCGACTTCAATTCTCAGCTGGCGGCTGAACAAGACATTAAAAGGGCAAATGACCTGATATCCAGTAGTCTACGCGCCGCCTTGGGAGAAAGGTTGTCGCAAAACACTACGATCCAGTTTTCGGAATCCAACTTCACCAGGATCGTCGAAGGCTTGCGTTTGCTGTACTTTCCGAACGCGTCATCTGCCGAGCTGTCGCAGTTCCGCTCGCTGGATGAAAACAGCTTGGGCTACAACAACTTGCTGTACATCGCCTCCATCCTCGCGGAGTTGATCGTCGAGGATGGGGAGGGGCCGGGGGAGCGCACACTGCATAAGCTGTTGTTGATTGAGGAGCCGGAAGCGCACCTGCATCCGCAACTGCAAATCAGGCTGTTAAAGCACCTGCAGGAGGTGGCCCTCAACAAGAATATTCAAGTAGTAATCACTACCCACTCCACGGTGATTTCGTCGGCCGTCTCCATCAACAACATCATCCATATCAACGGCGGAGGCGAACCACTCGCCGTTCCTGCGCGTTTTTGCGGCCTAGCGGAACAAAGTCGACGATTTATCGACCGCTGGCTGGATGTCACCAAATCCAACCTGCTTTTCTCCAAGGGCGTCATCCTTGTCGAGGGCGTGGCAGAGGCCATTGCGCTGCCAGAGCTGGCGAAAATCGTGCTTGCTAATCGCGGCAAAGGGTTGAACACCCTGGAGGATTACGGGGTGTCAGTCATCAACCTCAATGGCATCTATTTCGCCCATTTCATGCAGCTGTTTTGTGAGGTTGATGGGCAGTTGCGCAGCCGTAATCTACCTATTCCCTGCGCGGGCCTCACCGACAAAGATCCGGCGAAAACCCATAAGGTGCGGGTACAGGACCAGTTGGTCGACGTGGCCATCAAACCGCACCCAGGGAATTTGGCCGCCGGAACAAATCCTGCTCTGGGCCTGATTCCAACCATAGCGACATCCCAATACGGGCGCTTGTTTAGTGGCGACCTTAAAACCTTTGAGTATGACTTGGCGATGACGGCAGGCAATCTGCAACTGATGCTGCAGGTAGCGTACGACAACTGGCCCACCGATGGCCCCGTCAAGGCTGCGTTCCAGGACATGCTCGCGGCCGATTTCGTGGCCTTGACCGAGGCGCAGAAAGCTGAATATGCCTACGAGCTTCTGGAGCGTATTGATTCTACCAACATGGGGAAGGGGCTTTACGCCCAGCTACTGGCCGACAAGCTCGAACAGGGTGACTACGTCTTTGCCGTACCGCGCTATATCCAGCAGGCAATCTGTTGGGCCTGCGCTATTGCTGAGGAGGGATCTGAATGACCTTTCCGAGCGACGACCAACGTGGATATCTCGGTTCCTCCATTGACGACAATATTTACTTGGAAGCTTGTCCAGGGAGCGGGAAAACCGAGGTGATTGCTGCCAAGGTGGCACGCGAAATCGAGGGTTGGCAGGGCTATCCGGGTGGAATCGCACTGCTGTCGTTCGCCAACAGCGCGGCCAACGAGCTGAAGAGCCGGCTAATTGCTCATAGGCAACGGGCACCGGTGGCCTACCCGCACTGGGTGTCGACGATTGACAGCTTTATCCTCAATTGTCTCGTGGCGCCCGTGGCCCATCGGCTCACCGGGTATGCTGGTAAAAACGGCGACTTCCGGCTGAGGTTGGTCGATGCCACGTCAACGGTTTACATCAAAACCAAGTACGCCATCGAACACATCCGCGTTCCCGCCAACCAGTACGACTTGGATCTGGCAACGGGTAAGTTTGTCTTCCGAACGGGGGAACCTGGGCTGGACCGCAAGCTGAACGCCGTTGTATTGGCGGATTGGCAATTGCGCGACCTCAGGGAGGCCAAGACACGTTTTAAGGGGGCCGGTTTTGCCACCTATAGGGATGTTGAACACCTCGCCATCCAGATCTTGCAGGAGGAAAAGCTGTCCACCTTTTGCGCACGACTGGCCCTGCGCTATCCATTTCTGGTGATCGACGAGTGTCAGGATCTTTCGGTTGAGCAGTTGACCATCTTGGAGGGTTTGCTGGGGCTGGGCGTGAAAATGCACATCGTGGGGGATCTCAACCAGTCGATCTATGGATTCCGCCATGCAGATCCCGCACGTGTCATGCAGTTCATCCGCGATCATGGATTCAACGGTCTTCAATTGTGTCAGAATTTTCGCAGTTCTCAGGCCATTGTCGACCTCTGCTCCGAACTGGTGCCGGGAAACAAAATTCACGGCAATCCAACGATTCAGCCGGCTGCACCAGTGATTGTCGAATATGACGATTGTCCCTCGGAAGCGATGCCGCTGTTTATGAGCCTCAGTGACAGCTACGCGAACCGGGTGATCGTCTCGCGCGGTCATTCGACGCTGAGTCGGTTTTGCTCCGGTGCCAATGACCTGAACGATACCGAGCGTTTGGCACTGGCCTGCGCCTTGGCAGGTAATGATTCGGCAATCGCCATCCAGAAGTCGCTTGCGCTGTTTGGAGGGTGGCTTGCCAGCAAGTTGGAGTATTCGGCAAAACCCAACTCCTTCCACTGCCCTGTGGATGTCGAGTCCGAGTTGGAATGGCGCTTATTTCTTCATCAGGCTTTGGCATTTGTCACAATTACAGGCGCCTCGGTCGCAGGTCAGCACTGGCGCGGGTGGTGCAAGGTCGCCAAAGCTCGTCTTAATGAACTGCCAAAGCAGGCCTTTGTCATCGCCGATATTGCCGTAGCAATAGCACCACTGACAGCACTTGGATTGCGCTCCCCCGCGGGCCTCGGTGAGCAATTGGTCACTCAAAGACTCTCATTGGTGACGTTGCAAGAGAGCAGCATCCGGTTGGCAACAATTCATGAGATCAAAGGCGAAACCCACGAAGCGACCATGCTTGTCTCAGCTTCCAGGCGAGGGGATCAGTCACATTGGGCAGACTGGATTGGTGATCGGAACTCAGAAGCGGCAAGGCTCGCCTATGTGGCGAGTTCAAGACCCAGAAATCTCTTGGTCTGGGCAGTCAAGAAATTGAAAGCCGCAGAGCGAACCACCCTTCGAGGGCTCGGGTTTCATGTAGCTCAGCGATAATCCGTCAACCGAAAGACGTCGCGCCTGGATAGTGTTTCGCGAGGGGCCACGGATTGGCTGCTACCTGCAGTCGTTTTCATATCTGGTTGTTTCTAAATGCCGTCCTGTCGGGTGGCTGTTATATCGAAAGCAACAATGAATTGCGGGCTCAGGGTTTGAGGCGTTCGCTTCCTTCCCTAGAGTGGCCACCCTGCAGCCTCGCACCGTTTCCGCCGCGCAGATCGGACGGTGGACGCCATGGTGTCGTTTTGCTACTTTCGTTCTCGGTCAGTTCCATTTTCAACCGACAACGCGGGCAAGCCAGCATATGCGCTCGATATTAAAATACAAGACACGGGTCGGCACGTTCTTCATTGCTCAAGCGGCAGATGGCAGATTTCATCCAGTGTTCGATCACGAGAGCCTAGGCAGTTATCAGAGCATCCTGCACGCCATTGATGACTTGTTAAACGACGCCACCAGCTCCGTACTCCATCCAGATACGTTTGAACTGCTGGACACTTCCACCCTTGGACTACCGGATGATCCTCGCGACTGGGAACGGGTATAGGTCCGTTCAAGCCGGGGGCTACCGCCACGTGACCGGCCAAATTGAAAGTCCCGCTGCGCAGCATCAGTCATCAGGCTCAAAAGCCAGCACCCAATGCCAAAGTCTGGGCAAGTGACGACCTCGATACTCTAAAAAGTGGTCCAGTTCCTGAACATTGATGTCGTGCGTTTCTGCAACTCCATTCAAGGGCGATCATTGCTCAACATCGCGGGTCGTTCAAACCCCTCTATAAAAAACAAGCAGCACTTACACAGCAAATGGACGGAAAATGACAAAAGAAATTGAGCGGAGTCTCGAAGAAATTCATCGCCAGTTGAGAGGAGACGAGCGAGATCTGTCTAGCAATTCAGTAAAGTCGTTAAACTACTATGTGCGTAGCATCAGTCATCGTTTGGCAGAGTTTCTAATCGCGCAAGAACGGGAACAGCAAAAGCATCGTTATAACCTCAGTTGGGCAATGGGGGTGATCGGTATAGTCGGTGTACTGTTATCCATCGGCCGATGGGGAAGTAGTGATATTGAGTGGATAGAGCACCACCGTTTAACGCTGCAACTGTGGGGCGTGACCTTGTGTACGATTTTTGTTGGTGTATCGCTGGAACGATCGGCCTTAATCAAATCGCTATGGAGTTTTTACATCACAAAACTAATCGTATCGATTATCTTGTCGGGCGCCATATTTTATGCTCGAGGTCGAGCGGCAGGTTTAGTTAACAGCGTTTTTCATGTTGACGCATCGGCATTCACTGTCACCTTGGTACTGACGACAGGGCTCGTGCTCTTTAAGTTGTTAATCCCCTTTGTATTGGCTTTGGCAACAATTACTGCCTTGGCTCATTTTTTGATTGTTTTGACTTGGATTAAAGCCAAGTGGGCGGGCGACGATGTGGAACTACCACCACTGTTTTCGCTACTGTTCATATGTGTGTCCAGTGTTATTTTGCTTTTTGGTTCGGGCTGGTCGAACGAAGAAATGAATGATTCAAGAATCTCAGAGAAAATCTACCTGATGGCCCATGCACTTGATTTCAATTACTCGCATGAGTGTGCCAACGTGAAAACCTCCAAACCTGTCGTTTTTCTGGGAAACACGCAGGAGTCCGTATTGGTCGCGCCTTTTGCTTTGGAGGATTTTGACTTTGCCACCTTTTTTGAAGCATCTGTGGTGGTACCTACTGACTTTGCTCGACAGAAATGCGAGTACAAATCTCTCGAGGTCGACGACTGAGACGTGACACCCATGCAGATGTGCATTTTCATGTACAGCCACAAATGTTTGGGCTCTCGCGGTCGAGTACGTCAAACAGGCCAATTCAGTAGAAAGGTGCCCAATGCCTGAGACTTAGCTGATCAAGTGATTTTGGAGAGAATACAGAAAAGGGCCCTTTGCGGGCCCTTCGTCATGAACAGTCTTCACTACAACTGCTGGGCACGAATGAATGATTGGAGCGCTGCCTCTGGGCTGCGGCCAAACACTCGGTGGTGTTCAGCTCTGGCGGTCTGCTCGGTGAACTCGCCTGACCACTTCGATACCATGACCATTGCCACGCTGTTGCCGATGGTGTTGCAGGTGGCTATGGCCATCGACTTGAAGCGGTAGACGCCGAACAGCAGCGCCAGACCTACCACCGCCAGTCCGCCAATCGCCGTAACGGCCGCGGCGAACACCACGAAGCTGCCACCGGATACCGTCGCCGCGCCTTTGGAGGTGACCAGCATGATCGCGATGGTGCCGAGTTGTTGTTCCCAGCTCATCGGCACCCCGTAGGCATTGATGATGAACAGCAGGCACAGCGACATATAGATGGAAGTGCCGTCGAGGTTGAACGCGTAGCCGGTGGGCAACACTAGGCAGACGCTCTGTTTCGAGCAGCCGAACTTCTCGAGTTTTTGCAGCAGGCGCGGCAGGGCGCTTTCCGACGAAGCGGTGCCGAGTACGAAGAAAATCTCATCCTTGATGTACTTGAGGAGCCGCCACAGGCTGAACCCGCAAATACGGCAGACTTGCACCCAGTACGACAAAGATGAAAAACGCCACGCCGACGTAAAACATCAACACCAGATTGGTCAGTGGCATCAGCACCGCCGAACCGTTGCTGCCGACCACGTATGCCACCGACCCGAAGGCGCCGAGGGGGACGAACTTCATGATCAGGTTGATGAACTCGAAGAAGCACTCCGAGACCCGACTCAGACCATGAGCGTTGATAGCACTGAGAAATGGGAATGAACCTGTTTCCTCAAAGCGCTAGACCGCTCGACTATCAGAACACGAGCAGGCCCGAGCAATAAGGGGAGAGCCATCATCAAAGAAGTTTTGCCGTAGCCCGTGGGTAGACTAACAATTGCCGGATAATCTTGTACCGAGAAATGTGCTAGCACTGCATGCATGCTGCCCAGCTGCCCAGCTGCCCAGCTGCCCAGCTGCCCAGCTGCCCAGCTGCCCCGGTCTGAACCCATTATTAGGGCTTCGATTTTGCTGGGAAAGATTCAGTGTCCCTGCTTGCGCAACCAAAGAAATCTGGCACGGCAATCCCTCTGTAGATCGAAACCCTCTGCTTAGCCTAACCCTGCACTGGCCATATGCGAGTATTACAGTAGGGGAGGGAGGTAGTAACCAGTCTGTGTTGAGGTCGAAAACAGCCCTTTACCGACGGCTGCTTCTGGCTGATTCGCGAAGGGCTGAAAATGGCTAGAAGCGGAAGTTAAGTAACGACCGCTTTCGGCCACAAGCAGTCATCATTCGTCTATAAACTAAGTGCGATTCAGCTGGAATCTTCGACCTGCAAAACAACTGATCGGAAAAACGTTAGCTTTTACATGGGACTCGCAAATCGCAGACAAAAAAAACCGCCTTAGGTAGGCGGTTTTTTCTGCCATTCCGGTTAGGGACCGAGATGGCTCGCTCATAGGGAACGCTTGGTGTGAAAGGAGCTTACACATGTGGCACTACTGGTGGCAATAATTAACGATTGGCGGCTTGATGGCCGCCCGCCATCTTTGCGATGACGACGCGCAGAAGAGTCCAGCGGGTAAGGGCTAGCAGCTTTTTGTATGTTTTTTGTCCAAAACCTATACCCGTGAAAAAAATAATTAAAAAACTAAACCCAGCCGAAGCCCCGTAAATCCTACCTTCGGACAAAAAGCCTCTGGTGTTATGACGAGTTTGTGCGCCACTGCGCGCCCAGGAGCTGGAATAAATTGGTTAACATCGGGCCAGATTCGCGCACAGCCGACTGGGAGCTGCTAACCAGGACTGACGCGAGTTGCGACTCTCTACACGGGCCTAGGAATCCGTGCCGGATGTAACCGAGAGTTCAATGGCTTAGCCACCTCATAGGGAACGCTTGGTGTGTTCCGAAAAGCGTGCGTGTTCCGGGATAAGCGCGCTGGAGGCTGGCCCAACTACGGGAGGGCCAAGCATGTTCAAGTTCTTGAAACATGCGTGGGATGTCGTGGTGGTTTGTGCGCGTGTCTATCACGTCTATGAATTGCTGCGTGACCGCTTAGACGACCTGCCTTAAGGTCGAGCTGTGAACCGCCTTGGCTTCGGCAGGGGCGGTTTCTTTTCGACTAATGAAAGATTTGGTACCCGCTCTAGTCAAAGGGACTATGAATCGGTCCTTCTTCATTAGACACTTCGAAGAACTGCTTCTGGCCGATTGCTGCCAGCAAAGGCGATATTAGGATTGCCGTATCCGCATAATCGCATCTGTGATCGCTTTTGCATTTGTGTCCAAGGTCTCCATAGTCATCACAGCGTTATCTGCAACCGCTGCCACGCCATTGGCTGAAAGCCAAACGGCGACCTCCTCGATTGCCGCCGCCAGTGCATGCTGGTTGTGCAGGAGCAATGTCAGGGCGTCAGCAGTGGCGATATTAGAAGCTGAGTTATTTGGCATGCGATCCATCCTGGAAATGAGGGGTTCGCAAAGCCTAGCTCATGCGGCCGCAGCAGAGAGGCTTAGATACGGCATGCTTAAAAATTGCTTCGCCGCGCAGATAATTTGAGACTTTAGCCAATCAGTTGGGGAGGAGGCGGCGACTGCATCCAATCCATCATCGGGTCCAGCCAGCGGCCGCTTTCGGCCAAAAGCGGCCATTCGCAAGTGCCGTTTTGGACCAATTGCGGACCTTCCACGCAATGATGGCATCCTGCATCCTTATTCCACTTGCTTTCTACCCAAAATACCCGCACCTATACAGAACTAGGCCAACAAGAAGGGGGTAGCCATGAGGCTAGAGTCATTCAGAGTTCGTAACTATCGCTCTATCAATGACAGCGGTGAAATCGCGGTCTCTCGTATTACCGCCCTTCTGGGACGAAACGAGAGCGGCAAGTCGAACCTGCTTCGTGCATTGCACAGCCTAAACCCGATTACAGGATTCGAGGCTTTGAGGCCCATTAAGGACTTTCCCCGTCACAGGCGCCTAGAGGAGTGCACAGACGACACGCCCGTGTTGTCAACGACATGGGTCTTAGACGATGACGACAAAGAAGCTCTGCTTGAAGTACTTCCGCGGGCCACGGAGGTGTCCCTGGTCATCGTCGGGCGTAGCTATGGCTCGTTAAGAACTGTGAGATTCCCCGAGCTCAAGGCAATAGTCTTCGACGAAACCGACATAAAAAACAAGGTTAAGAAGGTAGCTGCGGCGGTGCGCGCTGCAGCGTTGAAGCAGGAGACCCCTAGCGCGTTGGATGCGGCAGCCGATGCCTTCGAGAAAGTTGCGACCGCCACAAGGTTACGTGACACGTGGGCTAGTCAGATGGTGGCTGCGGCAAACGCTCTGCGGACAGCGCTGGCCGGCGCTGATGCTGAGTTGACTGACAAACAAGAGGAGACGCTCTCTGAGCTCGAAGAGCTGGCCGATAGCATCGTGTTTGACAAGGATGCCCAACAGCAGGCTCGTAGCTGGGCTGCTGGCGCAATTCCGAAGTTCATCTATATCGATGAATACCCGGAACTTGATGGCCACCAAGACATAGCCGCCTACATCCAACGGAAGTCTCAGGGGCAGCTTGAGGATGCGGACCGAAACTTTGAGAAACTGTGCAAGGTCGCAGGCCTCAATCCCGATGAGCTGCAGAAGCTCCATGGGCAAAATGATCATGAAACGCGGAATCAGCTCGCGAACCGTGCCAGCGCTGTTGTCACAGGTGAGATTAAGCGGCTGTGGAAAGATCGCGCGCTAAAGATTCGTTTTAACCTCGACGGCCCCCACATCGATACCATCATCTCTGATCCAACGAGCACCTATGACGTTGAAGTTAATCTCAACGACAGGAGCCGAGGTTTTCAGTGGTTCTTCGCCTTCTACATCACGTTTTCGGCTGACACAGACGGAGGCCATGCGGAGAATGCTGTGCTCCTGCTGGATGAGCCCGGCCTGTATTTGCATGCCAAGTCCCAATCAGATCTCCTCCATCATCTAGAGGTGGACTTCTCCAATCAAATCCTCTACTCCACGCACTCACCCTTTATGGTGCCGACGCATGCGCTCGATTCAGTCCGTACCGTCAACATCTCGGAGGAAGTTGGAACCACAGTCACGAACGATCCGACGGGAGATGCTAGGACGCTGTTCCCGCTGCAGGCAGCGCTCGGCTATGACCTTGCCCAAAGCCTCTTTGTCGGCCCCAACAATCTTGTTGTCGAGGGGGTTACGGACTTCTGGATCATGAGCGCTGTTAGCGCCTATATGTCCGAAAAGGGAAGAACGGCACTGAGTACCGCTCTCACAATGACTCCAGCGGGAGGTGCGCAGAAGGTCTCTTACATGGTTGCGTTACTGACGTCGGAGGCTCTCAACGTGTTGGTTCTTCTAGACACTGAGCGGGACTCAAGGGTCACCAAGGACGAGCTTCTCAAGGCGAAGCTCATTCGCGATCAGAACGTCGTATTTGTTTCGGAAGCGTTTTCGTCCCAGCCGAACGAAGCAGATATTGAGGACTTGCTAGATCCGGTAGTGTATGAGGCGCTTGTGCGAGAGGCCTACAGCAAAGAGTTGAAGGGGAAGGCGTTGAAGTTAAATCTCAATATCCCGCGGATCGCCAAGCGTATTGAGGAGGGCCTTGCGAATCTTGAAATCCCCTTCCATAAAACTCGACCGACACGGCTATTCCTCAAAAAGATGGCGTCGGAACCGGAAAATGTATTGCCAGAGCAAAGTCTTGAGCAATTCGAGGCGCTGTTTGCATTGATCAACGGACGGCTGGAAAAGCACGTTGCTCGGGATCCTAAGCCCTTCGAGAGTTAAAAGTTATTAGGCCGCGTCAAAGGGCGGCCTATTTAGATCAAATGTTAAAACATGCTCCCATTCGAGCGACGGGTATGCTCACCTGATCTAGTTGTCCACTTTGGTCCGTGGCGGATGGGTAATTGCTCAGACTCGCCTCTACCAATTTTCATTTGACCTGACCAGTCATTCGCATCGGATTTGACCAGCATTATTCTTGGACATGACCGACAGAAAGCCCAAAGCGGACATTCCTAAAACTTTATTTAGGCAGTGTCGCCTGGGGCCTGGAATTTCACGATTGTCCGCACGGATTCATTCATAAGCGACAGGCCTCTCTGTGCTAATGGGTGAGCTTCCATCCCACTCCAGCATATCCCTGGGGGACAGCTTTTTACCCACAGCGGCTCTTGCCGGAGGAAACTCAGAAGCGCTTTAGTGCGGAACAATGGCTAGCTTATGTGAGGCTCGTACTCATCATCGTAGTGTGCGTACTCCGAGCACCTATCACATAGAGCCCCATTCTCCGCTTCGTAGCCCTCTAGGGAGGTGTGGCACCCGGAGCACTTCGGCGGCTGATAAGTGTAGCCACAGAGATGGCAATGCCCTTCGGATAGATCGAACATCGGAGCGCCGCAACTACCGCAGTCCGTGATGATTTCCTCGTCGTCGAACGGGTTCTCTCGGGTGGTTCGTAACTCCTCTTCCATCAACTCAATGAACGAATCTGACTGGTTGCATGCGAGGCAGTTGTATCGGAACTCTGAGTAGTCGAAGGGCACACCAGCCTGGAGGTCTTCCCGGTTAGGCTCAAGCAGCGGGGAACCACAGGCAGGGCATGAACAAGCCTTGAACAACTCGCGGGTATGCGCCATGACGCCCAGGTCTTCCCACTGGCGCTGTACCTCCTCCAGATTGTGGGCAAAGAACTGGTGATTTCTCAGCATGACTTCCCAGGTCTCGCCTAGCAAGGCTGCCGGATTCTCTGATAGCTCGTGTGTAATGAAGTCCCGCAGGAGTGGGAACAGATCGAGCAAGAATTTATTGATCTCCTCCAGGGGATGCTTGGGGTGGAGGTGTTCCAGATCGTTCCGGCACCGTTGCAGGGTATTCACGGCTGTCCAATCAGTGCGGATGCCAAGACCCTCAAAGTGCAGTTCAATGTCTGCTACGTCGATTGTCTTGTTTCGTTCAAGCTCGGGACGCCACTCGATTACGCCATCTTGGTCACGGCAGGGTTTGAATTTCCTTGCCTTGTAGATGAGGCTGGCCGCATGTTCGGGAGAGTCCGCGAGCATTGCAATCCTGTACTTGAACAGCAGCAAAACCCCTGCGAAGAGGTTACGAGCGGATGAAACGGCTCGGAGGGGGTTCCCGTCATCACCCTGCGTGAGCTGGTAATCCTCAATCCCCAGCTGAATGGACGTTACAGCATTTTCCAGAACCTTCGCTCTATCCAGCGTAGGTACGCCCTTACCCGACATCGACCTTTTCTCCCTGAGCACCTCTTGGCGCGATAGGGAACGCACAATACCCTAATCCCATTACAACAAAAATAGGTGCCCCCCAGGCGCGTACTGGGCTGCCCTATGGCTGAGCCTTAGCTCGCTCCTGCGTGGGCCAAAGGAGTTACTTTGCCGTATGGCTGACCGCGTTAACGTCCACCCCGCCCAGGAGGATTTTCGAAAGTTCATCTACCTGGTGCACCCTCGGATCGCATGACTGCTACTCGTCCGAGCCATCTGTCTCGGCGAACAAGAATTTTCCGATGTACCAAACAGACCGCCCAACGTTGTGGATAAGCTGTTCTCCTTGCCGTAAGGGCGAGTTTTCTTCATCGATGCCCGCCAGCTTGATCGCGTCAGTGACCTTTGAGCCAGTCGGGTGTGCATCTCCCACTCGCATATCATAAGCACCGGCTATCTCAGCAAACACTCGCTTGGCTTTGGCGTCTCCAATTTTCTCCGCTAAAATACTTTGGAGTAATTTGTTTGAGCCGAGCTTGGCTTTTTCTTCGTGTGTAGAAAGTTTGCGTAGCTCGGTTATGTTGAGCCTGTCTGAGAATACGCGAATGATGTCCTTGGCTAGCCTGAGCAGGGACGCTCTGTCTTTGCTGGCAAACCTGGATATTTGCTGACCTGCTTCGAAGTCATCAATGTCGTGGCTGAACAGAGAGATATTATATTTATCTCTAAAGCTGTCTTCGAGAAGTCTCATGCTTCCAAAAAACATTTCTTCAACAGCATGTGTAGATGCTGGTTGCGCTTTCATCTGTGCTTCAAGCAACTCACTTGATACTTTACCTTCAGGAGCTACATTATGCGCTGCCCAAACATGCTGCTCCCATGAGGCGAGGCGAGCGATGTCATAAGCATATACGGTGATCAGATCAGAGCTGTTGATTCCAAAATGAGTTTTATATCCTGACGTGGATTGAATAGCTCCAGTTTCAGCGGTGTACCATGCCAGCTTGAATCCTCGATTGTTCAGAAGCTCGGTAACAACGCTGGACCGAAACCACAGCCAGCGACCCACGTCCTCGTTATCAAGCTCTGCTGACCTCATTCGCGTTCCATCTGTTTCCACGATGAATTGCGGTAGATTTGGATCCGCATCTCCACGAACGCGCTGACTTTTGGATTGGTGGTCTATCCACTCCTCACGCCAAAACTCCCCCTCTACCCTTACACCTTCATAGCCTCCACGGTGCCCCTTTGAACTCTCATGGTCAGTGTTCGAGTTATTCTCAGGCCCCATCACAGGGGCGTCTTCATCCTCATCTACGTCAGTTCGCCAGGCTCGAAACATCGCCCAGCTTCCCCCAAAGACGTCATCAAGCTTGCGAATGATTAGGGTGAATTTGCCATTATCTCTTTCCTCATTGTGAGGCCGAAGATTCGAATATGCGCTGTCTTCTAGTACAGGGATGTTTTCTACCCTCTGTCGGTAGTATGCAAGGCGAAGCGAAAGGTTCCTAGCTGCTAGATAATCAAGTAGAAACTCCCTTTTGATTTCTATCTGACAGTATTCGCCATCTTCACTTACTGTCTCGCGGGCCACTACAACGAAATTTTCTTCAGGTCTAACCCAATTGTCACCTTCTTTGATCAGGCGCAGCGCAACTACCAGGTCAGGGCTCAAAATCCATTTTCTACCACCGACAACAAGTTGCGGGTGTTCATAAATTAAGTTAATGCCTATTGGTTCTTTATCGTTGTATTGATACTGATCTATGGACGCATAATACCCATCTTCGTATGCATATGGCGCGACAGTGTGCCCAATGCCTATGTCGCTCCATCCAAGACGTTCTTCAACCAGCTGGCGATGCTCTGGCGGGAATGCAACGGAGCCGCAGCCGAAATATTCACTGACATGACCTACGTCTTTTACATCCCTTTTCTTGCTCTCAACTGACGCTCTCAAAGGAACCCACGCCGCGTTAGAAAAGGCCCTACGGGTTTCCTTGGTTTGCAGAATCCACTCTTCACTCATGGTTGAATTTCCGTTTTAGTGATAGCACATTGTGAGTCAACAGCGGCCTTCGCCCTGGCCTCACGACAGTATGGTCTGCGCAGCCCCTCGCTCGCTTACCTTAGCTCGGTTTACCAACCACATTGGGTGGTTTTTCGAATGTCGCCACCGTCAACTTTGGGTCGAAATCGGACCAAGACGAGCGTCCGCTTCTGGCCGAAAGCAGCCGCTCACGGAAGGCCGCTTTTGGCCGATAGTGGCCTGTCCACACGCAACCTCAAGGCTGCTTGCGAAAGAACAAAGTGATCTGGCCGACCTCTACACCGAATTTGCTCATGAACGAGCGATTTATCAGGGTGTTCTTGTCCACCAGGTACATCCAGTCATCTAAATGAACCTGATACTCCTTGCCATCCACCGGAAGGTTCAGCACATATTTCCAGCGCAGTGCATTGCCTGCCACCTCACCAAGCGCCTCGCCCACCACGTCGCCAGCGGTTCCGCGCCATTGGCCAGGGCCAGCAGGGGTTAGCGTCCACACTCGTTTTTGCGTAGTACCGTCGCTGTAGGTAAACGACTCGTCGAGGATCAGTCTGCGGCCTTCGGAGTGACCATTGATGACTACATGAAAGCGCTTCGTGACCTCGCCTGAGCGCTTTTGAAACATGCCCCACGCTTCGACCCGGCCCTCGAAGAATTCGCGTAACTCAAGCGTGGGCGTCTCCTGGCTGTAGGTCTGCACATCCACCTGGCTGCAGCTTGCTAGGCCAATGCATAGCAGCAGTATCCATTTCTTGAGCATGTGGATTTCCTCGAAGGTCTCCGGGCTTAAGGAGCCCAGTGGACTAGGGCTTGGTCGGGTCTGCTGGACGCCAGATCAGTTTGCTGGTGTCATACCCCTGTTGCTGAGCAATCTTTACCAGCTGTTCACGGTTGACGCCGTTAATTTCAGAGGTGCGTGAAAGCACCCACAGATATTCCCGGTTCGGGTGGCCGACCAGTGCGAACTTGTAGGCCGGGTCGTGGTAAAGCACCCAATACTCGCCTTTGGTTATTCCTGGCGCGATGCGGCTAAACCAGTTATCAAATTGCACCCAGAGCTTGTCTGTCTTGCCTGGCTGCTCCGATTCAGCAATTCCGCGTACCTCTTTCCATTCGCCATCCTGTTCCCTGCAACGATTGGTGACGTCAATGCGGCCATCATCACGCAGACCGTAATGCGCTTCTGACTGCTGGCAATTGCGCTGGAAGAACATCGGTAACCTGGCCTGCTCGTACCAGGTGCCTTGGTATTTCTGCAGGTCGACTTGCATGGTGGTGGGAGGGGGCTTCTCGCGCGAGCCTGCGCACCCGGCGAGTGCCGCACCCAGACAGGAAAGCAGAACGATCTTGCGTATCGACATAGAGACCTCCAGGTTGTCAGGAGAAACGCACATGTCATTGGAGGTAGGGTGAGCGTGAAAAGTGCTATCAACTTGCAATCGATACGATGGCCCGCTCATGCAGGCTACCCTCCGCTTTCAACGACCGCTTACCGGGCCATGACCGTCCACAGCTGATCAACCTTCGTCGTGTAGCTCTGACTCATCAACTCCCGGCGCATAGCCCAATCTGGCGCCGCCGGCACGCTGGCCAGGCGAAGAACTCCCTTTCCCCAACGGCCATTGATTTCATCGAGGACGGTCATCACTTTGTCCGCCGTAACGGGCTGGGAATGTGCAAACAGGTCGTCCGTGAATTCACCGGGCTGGCGCAAATCCATCAGCAGGACTTCCGCTTTGCTGTATTTGAAGCCTGGTCGGAAGAGGCGATTGACCGCTTCGGTCGCAGCCTTGGTCATGAGTCGGACGTCGTTTGTCGGGTAGGGGAGCTCGACGAGTGCGCCGTTCGCGTACTTCGCTTCTTCGGGATTGAACATGCCTGTCCTGATACTCACGCGGATCTTCTTGCACAGCGAGTTTTGCGCTCTGAGCTTTTCCGCCGCGCGCTGGGTGTAGGTGGCGACGGCCTCCTTGATCGGCTCGATCTGCGTGAGCCGGGTGCCGAACATCCGGCTACAGCAAATCTCTTGCTTGGGGGGCGCAGCTTCACCCAGTTCCAGACAGGAGGTGCCGGCAAGCTCGCGAGCGGTCTTTTCGATCACCACGCTGAATTTCTGACGAAGCATCCACGGATCGGCTTTCGCCAAGTCCATGGCGGTCTTGATGCCCATCGTTTCCAGGTGCGCCTTCATGCGCCTGCCGATGCCCCAGACCTCGCCGACATCAGTGTTGCGCAGCGTCCAGTCGCGTTTGAACGGGTCGCACAGATCCACCACGCCTCCGGTGATATCCAACAACCTTTTGGCGGTATGGTTTGCCAGCTTCGCCAGGGTTTTGGTGCGGGCAATACCCACCCCGACTGGAACCCCCGTGCGCTTGAAAAGAGTGGAGCGCATATGCCGCCCAAAAGCAGACAGATCGCTTGGGACGCCGGTCAGATCGGCAAACGCCTCGTCAATGCTGTAGACCTCGAGCGCTGGCACCATTGATTCGATGATCGTCATGACGCGTTCGCTCATGTCGCCGTACAGTGCGTAGTTACTGCTGAAGGCCACGACTCCATGCCGGCGAAGGTGATCTTTGATTTGAAAGTACGGCTGGCCCATTTTCACGAAAGACTTGGCGTCGTAGCTGCGCGCGATCACGCAGCCGTCGTTGTTGGACAGCACCACGATAGGTGTCTTTGCCAGGTCGGGTCTGAACACTCGCTCGCAGCTCGCATAGAAGCTGTTGCAGTCAATCAGGGCAAAGACTGGCTCAAGTGTTTTCATGATTGCGCACGCTGTATTTCACCACACCCCAGATCACCAGCTCATCGCCCTCCATGACATGCCTTGCCGGGTATTTTGAATTCTCTGACAAAAGCATCACGGCGTTCTCGCGCAGAAGCAGACGCTTGCAGAACGGCTCGGAATTGAGTGCTGCGATGACAATATCGCCGCTGACCGCATCGATGCTCCGATCAACGACCACCAGATCCCCTGAATAGATGCCGGCGCCCTGCATGCTGTCTCCATCAATTCTCACCAGGTACACGTGCGGCGCGCGGATATCGAACAGCTCATCGAGGGAAATGTGTTTTTCGATGTGATCAGCAGCAGGGGAGGGGAAACCCGCCGGCACCCTGGATGAATAGAAGGGCAGCTTTATGCCGCCAGACGCGAGAGGGCCGAGCATGGTGATGTTCATGATGCAAGCCTTAAGAGGTTAGCTGTACGTATATACAGTTAACGATTTGCTTCGCTTGCGGTCAATCTCATAGGTACGACAATTCGACGGGTGACACCCTGTGCGGACGCTACTCGATCTGCGAATCGATGGATCACTGTCCCAAGGAGCTTGCGCCAGACCAGCTGGTGATACTTTGGCCAGTAGAGCGGTACAACATTGCGCCTTCTACGATCGCCCGAGCTCGATCCGAGACGTGTTTAACCAACCTTGGCGGGTGTGAGGTGCCGACATTTGGAACGCCCCCCTGTGCCCGTAAGTCTACCTGTCTCTGCTTATTGGTAAGGTACAGCGCAATGGATAAGACAATCACCGTCGATCAACTGGCTACCACCGACCTGAGATCAATCAACGAGATATGGCTCGGCCAGACTCATACCCAGCTATGCCTATGGCGTGGTGAACAAGTCTTCACCCACGAAATGATGAGCGAGGGCACCCACGATCAGAACGTCCGACGCCTGTGCTTGCAATCGGTCGACCCTGACGATCAAGCCGCCGTTGCCAGCGTTGAGTTGATCGTGCGCGAACAGCTAAAAAGGATAAGCAAGGAGGGCGAGTTTTATCCGGCTGAGGAGGCGGATACTCATCAATAAGAAAGGGAGCATCGGCCATGCACAGTGAGTCAACTCTGGGCCTATTGTCGCTTGGAAACAGATATTAATATCGGCTGTCCGGGTGAGAGACCTCAGGCGCTTCTCCTTGTAAGTGCGGGCTGTGATTTATCGTGTAACCTTCTGGTATTACTCACATCGAGAATTTCTTATGTCTAAACTCGCCGAATTCCGTCAGCTCGAAAAACACCTCGCCGAACAACTCCAAGCGCTTGAGGCGCTCAAGGGTGATGCTGGTCTCAAGAAAGAAATTGAATTCGAAACCAAACTGCGTGATTTGCTCGGGAAATATGGCTACAGCCTTAAGGACGTGGTCAACCTTCTTGATCCGCAAGCAGGTCGTCGCGCTCCAGCCGCCGAGTCCAAAACTGGTAGTCGCAAGCCTCGTCAGTTGAAGGTCTACAAAAATCCGCACACCGGCGAAGTTGTTGAAACCAAGGGTGGTAATCACAAGACGTTGAAAGACTGGAAAGCTAAATATGGTTCTGCGACTGTCGAGTCTTGGTTGGCCAAGTGATTTTGGTTTAAATACAAAAGGGCCTGACAAGGCCCTTTTTAGTAATTCGTTTTTTAGTCAACTTGGGGGTGACTTCGTAGCTCTATTCAGGTTGTAGGCGCGGCGTCTTCTGCCCAGTACGTTGGCAGGGCGCGCGTTTGTATTAGGTGTCTAGAGAGAGCTCACTGACGTGAAGCAATCTCGTCCAGGTGCTGCAGCAGTGCCAGAGGATCCTCGTAGACTCGGAGTGCACCTGCACGTTCAAGCTCTCCTGTGTCATAACCACCTGAAAGCAGCCCTATACCGGTGGCCTTGCAGCGTCGTGCGGCAAGCATGTCCCAGATGGCGTCGCCGATCACCAGGCAATCTTCGATGGGTACATTGAGTTTGCTTGCAGCGGCGAGGAAAAGGTCTGGATCGGGCTTGCCATACTTGACGTCATCACGGGTGATGAGATTCACCTCCGAGATATTCAAGCCCAATGCCTTCAGATTTATCGCCGCAGTGTCCATGCCACCGCTGGTCGCAATACACCATTTGAGCTGATCGCGGTTCAGAGTATCGAGAAGCTCGACAGCGCCAGGCAGAGCGCTTATCTGACCCTGCAGATCCTTGTAGGCTTTATCATGTTTATCGCTGAGTCTTTTAGCCTGGTCTGGTTTGATTTCCAGGCCGGTCTCACGGGCTAGCATCTTGAGCATCAGCCCGCCGCTCATACCGATTTTTCTGTGAATTCGCCACATGGCCAACGGTATGTCTTCTGAGTCGAGCGCAGTTTTCCACGCAAAGACATTCTGGTAAACGCTATCAGTCAACGTGCCATCCAGATCAAATAAGAATGAGGTTTGCTGGCGCATACGTGACACCTCCATTAAGCAAATTTCAGGTAGTAGATATCGCGTATTCGAAATATCGGTCGCACCGAGTACCAAGGGTGCTGACGTTAATCCTTGAGTCTTTCCAAGTCGGCTGGGCCGGGTTCCACACGTGGTTCGTCGCCAAGGAACTCATCTTCCCTAACCACTCGTTCATCATCCGTTAAGCCTGTTTCTGACACGTCCGAGACGAGAGCAGAATCTTTCAGTGCTTTGCTTTTTTTTGATGAAACGGAGCTTTTTTCAGTCATAAGATTTCTCCTCGCCCCTTGAAACTCGAGGCGCTCAATTTTTCGAAAACATATGCTCTGAGTCGTTCCGTCTTTCGCAAATCTCAAAGCGGAGCAACCGCAGCGCATGAATGCCACTGCGGTTTCCATCGCCTTACTTCCGCCTTGAGCCAAGGGTTAATCAGACGCATGAAGCAAGCTGAACCATTCAGCATAAGGGGAATTAGTGACCCGGAATCGATTGAAATCAGGACTGCCATCAACCCACCAAACAGGGCCCCGCTCACCAAGCGCTACTTTGGCCAGTTGTACTTTTTCCCGAGCGCGCTTCATCTGCGATTCGTCTTCCGCATCCTTTGCTTTCTTCACCTCCCGTCGAGCTGCCATGAGTGCATCGACGAGACGCTGGCGCACGTCCTCTTGCAATGATGGATTTGAACAGCGCCACAGCTGCCCTTTGACAACGAAGTAACGACCGTCAGGTGTTACTGAATGCATTCCTCACCTCCGATCTTCAAAGGCCGCTTCTCCAGATACTTCATGATGAAGTCCTCAGATTCGCTGGTGTTGCGATAGAGGATGGGGTCTCGCGCAACGTTCCATCGAGATGACTGAAAGGCTGAATGACAGGTTGGCGACGGTCGGTAACCCAATAAATCGAACACTCGAAATACCAACCCTCTCAAAGCTACATGCCCCCACCATTGAGGGTACTGAGAGGTGTCTATGAATCACGATCCTAAGCTTCAAGGCGGTATGGGTGAGGACGACCCAATGCCCACGTCACCCGATCCATTGAGCCCGGGGCGCACTGAGGTTGACCCGATGAAGGAGGAGGGCATTGACGAACTGCCGGATAACGAGGGTGAGCGTCCGCTTGATGACGACGTCGGGCTAGACCCTGAGCGTGTGCGGGAGGAGACGGATAATGCGGTGATGGATACTCAGCAAGATCCACGCTGACGGGGTGACAGCACGCTTACTGATTGGCACACGGAGGTCGCTGTATCAGCGATGACTCGGCACGTTCAAGCCATAGTGCGGAGCACATCACATAAAGACACTGATCTCTTTATTCGGCGCAAAAAAAGACCCGCGATGGGGGCACGGGTCGGGAAACACTTAAGGAGCTGTCACAACCGTACACCCGCCAATGTGAAATTATCGTGATGGGAGTAGCACGGTTGGTTCAGTGGAGAAATCAGACAGCGTTGCTGGCAGAACCTAAGGTATCAAGCGCATCTCGCGTAGTTTGTCGAACACGTCGAAAAATGCCTGATCGCTTGCTTGATACGCAGTGAAGCCCATCGCACGGCTTTTCGACATATCCGTGACAACTTCGATGGGGCGGCCGAGATCTGCATCGGTGTGCCATGGGGACACCAGGCGACCAATATCGGATTCTTTCAAACCGTGTTCCGCAACCATTTGCGTCCATGCGGCCTGGTCGTTATCCATCTGCTTCTCGAGCGGCGAAAGTGAAGCGGGATAATCGGCAGCAGGCAAGTCGAAGTAGTCGGCAATTCGGCTCCACATCCATTTCCAACGGAATACATCGCCATTAGTGACGTTGAATGCCTGATTGGCCGCAGCCGGCGTGGTGGCCGCCCACAGTTGTTGTTTCGCTAACTGCCGTGCATCCGTCATATCGGTGAGGCTGTCCCACTGCACCCTTGATCCGGGAAATACAAAAGGGCGATTGGTTTGTTTGCAAATCGAGGCATAGACGGCGAGGGTGGTTGCCATGTTCATCGCATTACCTACAGCAACCCCGGTGACGGTATGCGGGCGATGAACACTCCAGGTGAAGCCGTCCTTTTCAGCCGCGGCGAAGAGTTCGTCTTCTTGGGCATAGTAGAAATTCTCGACATCCAGTCGACCCTGGTCTTCGCGAAACGGTGTCTGCGGAAGGCTGCCTTTACCATAAGCTTCGAATGGGCCGAGGTAGTGTTTCAGGCCAGTCACCAGTGCTACGTGCTTAACGCTTTTGGCTGGACGAATGGCGTCGAGAACATTGCGAACCATGGCTGCATTGACCCGAATGTTCTCGGCCTCCGTGGCTTGCCGTGACCATGTGGTGATGAAGACATGAGTGGGTTTCAAATCTGCCAGCGCATGCTCCAGCGAGGCAGGATCCTGAAGGTCTGCTGCGACAGGAATCACGCCTTGCGCTTGCGAAGGGTGCCTCGAGAGCGCGGCGACCTGCCACTGGTTGTCGATGAGTAACTGCGTGGTGGCGCTGCCGACGATGCCGCTGGCGCCCACGACCAAAGCTGTCTGGGTCATACGTTTCTCCTGGATTTAGATCTGGGAGTCCACGTCAGCAACAGAGGTTCAACCTGAACCGAATCCGCATTAGCCTGGTGAGCTGCGCTCAACGACAGAGTGGTAACTGGCCGGCATCTTGCTTTATGGTTGGCGCCAAATAAAAAGCGAGTCGCACACCGTGAAATTCCATCAAATCAGAGCCTTGGTCGCGATCAACCAGTGTGGCAGCATCAATGAAGCTTCGCAGATGCTGCATGTCACCCAGCCTGCATTGAGCCGTTCAATCAAGGATCTGGAGCGCGAGCTGGGCCTGACCCTGCTGCAGCGCTCCTATAAAGGCATGTCGTTGACTGACGAAGGTCGGCGGATCATCCGGCATGCGCACATGGCGGTCGAGAGCATGCGGCGCCTGCAGATCGAGGCCGACAATATTCACGACATGGCCGTTGGGGAGGTGGCTGTCGGCGTCACTTCATTGACCGCCATGCTGCCGGGTTTTGAGAAGTGCATCAGTGACTACCAGGCGAAAAACCCACGGGTGCGGATCAAACTGATCGAGCTGCGCCCCAGCCATATCGTCCAGCGTTTGCGCGATGGGAGCCTGGACTTTGCCCTGACGTCTCAACAAAACACTCAACGCTTGAATCTTGATTGGGAAGCCCTGCACCGGATCAAAGGGACCGTGGTATGCAGTCCGAACAATCCGTTGCGGCATTCACCCTCTTTACGGCAATTGCAGTACGCCAATTGGATCAGTCTGGACGAGGTAGACGACCGATCTTCGCAGTTCTACCAAATGTTCGAGGTCAACGATATTCACCCGCCGCAGAAGGTGATCGAGTGTGCCTCGCTGTTCCTGGCCTTGCGCCTGGTGGAAAATGCCGACGCGTTCATGACCCTGAGCAATCTTGCGCTGGGCAGCGCACTGCCACCGGGACGGGTACCGGAACTGGTCCTCGTCGAAGTCGAGGAGGTCATCCCCGAATACCCGATTTATCTGGTGTGCGTTGACCGCCATTCATTGACGTCGCCGGCGAGAGATTTGTTTTACGGGCTCAAATCCAAGCTAGCCGCTGAGTCATCGGCAGAGCCGACTTATTAGAAGTGGTAGTACATGCCGACTGCGAGGTTACTGGGGTCGTCACCGGTTTGCTCGAGGGGGATTCCCGCATAGCTGATGGCGGATTCGGGGCGGTTATCGATCAGGGCGACCCGCCCGTAGATGGCCCAGTTCTTCTTCAGGAAATGGTCGTAGCCGAGCATGATCCCGCTGGCGTCCTTATCGCCGAATTCGATGTCACGCTTGACCAGTGCCATGCGCGCCACATCGGCTTTGCCGACGGGCGCAGAAAGGCCCAACGTCCATGCGCTCATGCTCGGCGTCGCGTGGTAGTCGACGTCCTGGCGCTGCCAGGTGACATTGGCAGACAGCGGCCCGAAGTCATAAAACACCGAAGCGCTTTTGAAGTAGTTGTGGGTCTGCCGCTGACGGTCGCCGTCGTCCCATGGATCGCTCAAGTAATCATTGAATGAGCCCAGCAAAATCCACCGCGCATTGCTGTACTGAACACTCATGCCTTTACCGCGCACGGTTTTGCCGGAGCTGGCGGTATCGTTCAGGCCCAGGCTCACGGCGGTGGCCACGCTGAAACCGGCGAATTTGGGCGTGGTGTAGGCGAGGGTGTGCTTCGGTCGCATATCCAGATAATAGGCGCCGCGCCCGGCCGGCGGGCTGGTCAGGTAGGTGTAGGGCGAACCGTAGGTGGCCAGAAAGGGATCAGCAAACGTGGGTGTGCCCATGCCATAGGTTTTACCGAATTCCAACTTGCCGTAGTCCCGCGAACGCAGCGCCGCCACTGCCAGGCGTAGCGTGCCGACCTGCTTCCAATGCTCGTCCAGCGCTTGGCCATTGAGGTTGAAACCTTCCTCGACGTCGAACTCCAGCACCGTGTCCGGGTTGAGGGCCTTGCGCATGTAAAGCCCGAACTTATTGGTCCAGGCGCCGCCGCCCGCGAGTTTGGTTCCGGAGTGATGGCCCGAGTCCTGGTAATTCACAAACGCATCGAGTGTGCCGTAGACATTGAGCTTGTCGGTGTAACCCTTATCGACGTTGTAATAGCCAAATCCCGGCGCTACTCGGGCGATCGCAGGAAATCCCTCAGCCTGGCTATACGTCGGTAGCCCGAGCCCCAGGAGCAAAGCGGTCAATGAACAATTGCGCGCGGCGGACATAACCATTTCAGACGCTCCGTAGACGTGATGGCTGATGAATCGCAGCCTCCACGAAAATAAAAACCGGCGGAAATGGTCAATTTTGCATGGCTATGCCTAATGGTTAATTTGCTGGGGAATGACCGGTGCATTGAGGGCGGCAGGCATGTGCAAAAATCACAAAAAGAAGCCCGATTACCTCGTTTCGGCGGCTGCATGCGTCTGAATAATGGAAGCCATTGGTGCGATACCCGTCTTCAAGTCCTCTCGCAGCACCGTTGTAGGGCGCATTCAAAGGATGTGACGCAATCAAGTTAACCATTGGTTAATTGCCTGCAAAAAGCGCAAGTGATTCGTCTTCGGAGTTCCCCGATAGTTGGCCTCGCATAACGCCAATAAGAAATCGGAGCGTGCCATGACGACCCTGCATTCGGACACTTCCCTGGCCAACGGAACGATGCGTTCCAATCCGGCCACTTCCAACTCCAGAAAAGCCACGGTAGCGTGCGCCCTCGGCAATGCCCTGGAGATGTACGACTTCACGATCTACAGCTTTTTTGCCGTGATCATCGCCAAGAACTTTTTCCCCGCGCAGTCGCCGATAGCCTCATTGCTGATGTCGCTGACGGCGTTCGGGGTAGGCTTTTTGATGCGTCCGGTCGGCGCGATGGTGATTGGCCGTTTCGCCGATAGAAAGGGTCGCAAGGCCGCGCTTACGCTGACCATTGCGCTAATGACGCTGGGTACGGCGCTGATCGCATTCGCCCCTACTTACCAGCAAGCCGGGGTATTGGGCACCGTGCTGTTGGTCATCGGTCGGCTGACTCAAGGTTTTTCTGCCGGTGGAGAAGTCGGCACCGCCTCGGTATTGATGATGGAATCGTCGGCGACGAAAAATCGTTGCCGCAACGTCAGCTGGCAGGCCGCTAGCCAGGGGTACGCGGCGCTGGTAGGGGCTGGAATCGGTCTTCTCCTGAGCAGTGTCATGACCACGCCTGACCTGGAAGCGTGGGGTTGGCGCATCCCTTTTGTCATCGGTTTGCTGATTGGCCCTGTCGGCTGGTACATCCGCCGCTGCCTGCCGGAAACCCTTGAAGCGCCCGTCATCAGCTCTTCACCATCCACCGTGCACAAACCCGGCTGGCGCGAGGTCATTGATCTGCGCAATACCGTACTCGCCACCGGATTGATGGCGAGCGCAACCATCAGCATGTACCTGTTCATTTTCTACATGCCGGCGTATCTGGTCAGTGCACTGCATTATCCGCAGCGCAGCGCCTTGGCGATTGCCTGTGCTTCTGCCGCGTGCCTGGCGATCATCACGCCGATAGCAGGGCGCTACGCCGACCACCACGGCCTGCGCAAAAAACTGCTGGTCTGGACGATTACCTTACCGGTTATCGCAGCATGGCCCGCGCTATGGCTGTTGTCGCATACCACTGACTTGTACATCGCGATGCTGATCGTCGCGCTTCTGGTACTGCCCGGGTGTGTGGGCTCCGGGGCGTTTTTCGCGATGATCATGGAAGGCTTTGCCAAACAGCACCGAGCGCTCGGCACCTCGGTGAGTTACAGCTTCGGCGTCACTTTGTTCGGCGGCTTCTCACCGTTGATCGCCACATGGCTGACTTCGGCACTCGACACACCCACGGCCCCGGCGTTCTACCTGCTTGTCGGCGGAGTAATCAGCCTGTGCTGCCTGAAACTGTTCCCGGAAAACATTGGACGAGACTGACCCATGCGCAACCAACAAAACCAATCAGCGTTGAGCGAAACCGAACTGCAAAGCTTCATCGCCTTGCGCCGACAAATTCATGCTGCGCCTGAGTTGGGCGGCGAAACCCCGAACACTGCTGAACTGGTCGCCGCCAAACTCACGCAATGGGGCTATCAGGTGCATCGCGGTATCGGCGGACATGGTCTGGTCGGTGTCCTGAAAAGAGGCGAGGGCACACGCCGTATCGGTCTGCGCGCCGACATGGACGCGCTGCCCATGCAAGAGAAAAACACCTTTGCGCATGCCAGCCAGATTGCCGATCGCATGCATGCCTGCGGGCATGACGGGCATACCGCGATCCTGCTCGCAGCCGCTTATCGTCTGGCAATCCACGGCGAATTCAACGGCACCCTGAATCTGATTTTCCAACCGGACGAGGAGGGCTTGTGTGGGGCCAAGGCGATGATCGACGACGGCCTGTTCCAGCGTTTTCCCTGCGATGCGATTTTCGCGCTGCACAACATGCCCGGTTACCCCTTGGGCACGGCTGTGGTTCAGGCGGGCCCCGCCATGGCATCCTCGCAACGTGTATCGCTGCGCATCAGCGGGCAAGGTGGACACGGTGCCATGCCAGAGAAATCGGTTGATCCATTGCCTGTTGTAGCCAGCCTGATCAATGCGATCCAGACCATCAAGTCGCGCAACCTCGGCCCGGAGGAATACGCGGTCATCAGCATCGGCATGCTGCAAGCCGGGAGTGTCTACAACATCATTCCTGACGAGGCGCGCATGCTGATCAGTGTGCGTACCGACACCCCGCAGACTCAGCAAAAGATCAATCAGCGACTGGAACAAATCGTCCGCGGTCACGAGCAATCATTCGGTGTGAGCATTGATCTGGAAATTACCCCGCTGGCCCCCGCCCTAATCAATGACGAGACCGAAACGCAACGAGTGCGCGAAAGCCTTGCACCACTCTTTGAACCTGGCCACCTGCAAAGCCGGGGACCGAAGGTCATGGCCACCGAGGACTTCGCCTGGATGCTCACAGAAGTGCGAGGGTGCTATTTCTTACTGGGTAATGGTGAGGGCGAGTTTCACGGCTGCTCCGTGCACAACCCGCACTACGACTTCAATGATGAGCTGATCCGACTGGGCGCCGATTGCTGGGTAAAACTGGTGGAAGATTTTCTCGCCTGACCGCCCTGATCAGCCTCAAAACATTGTTCAAGGAAAATTCATGTTCCAGAAAAGCCTGTCTCTCGCTGATTTCGATCCAACATTGGCCGCCGCTATTACCGACGAGTCCCGACGTCAGGAGCGACACATTGAGCTGATTGCTTCGGAGAACTATGCCAGCCCGCAGGTGATGCAGGCACAAGGCACCTTGTTGACCAATAAGTACGCCGAAGGCTATCCCGGAAAACGCTACTACGGTGGTTGCGCCCACGTCGATGTCATCGAACAACTGGCGATTGATCGGGCCAAACAGCTGTTCGGTGCAGATTATGCCAACGTCCAGCCACATTCAGGCTCGTCGGCCAACAGTGCCGTTTACCTTGCACTTATGAAGCCCGGCGACACGTTGCTAGGTATGAGTCTGGCGCACGGCGGCCACCTGACTCACGGTGCCAAGGTGTCTGCTTCCGGCAAGCTCTACCACGCCGTACAGTACGGCACTGATGCTGGCGGATTGATTGACTATGACGAAGTCGAGCGCCTGGCCGTCGAGCATCAACCCCGCATGATCGTCGCGGGTTTCTCGGCGTATTCACGCACGCTCGACTTCCCACGCTTTCGGGCCATTGCCGATAAAGTCGGGGCGTTGCTGATGGTTGATATGGCACACGTGGCGGGGCTGGTGGCGGCGGGGTTGTACCCGAGTCCGTTGCCTTACGCTGATGTGGTGACCAGCACCACGCACAAAACGCTGCGCGGCCCACGCGGAGGGCTGATCCTGGCCAGAAGCAATCCCGAACTTGAGAAAAAACTCGACTCGGCAGTGTTCCCCGGTAGTCAGGGCGGGCCGTTGATGCAAGTTATCGCCGCTAAGGCCGTGTGCTTCAAGGAAGCGGCGCTGCCGGCCTTCAAGACCTACCAGGCAAGTGTCATCGAGAACGCCCAAGTCATGGCGCAAACCTTTATCGAGCGGGGTTATGACGTCGTCTCCGGAGGTACCGACAACCACCTGTTTCTGCTCAGCCTGATTCGCCAGGGCATTACCGGCAAGGACGCCGACGCTGCGCTGGAACGCTGCGGCATCACGGTCAACAAAAACGCAGTGCCGAATGATCCCCAGTCGCCGTTCGTGACTTCCGGGCTGCGGATAGGCACGGCGGCGGTGACGACGCGAGGCTTTACGGGGGAGGAGTGCCGGACGCTCGCCGGTTGGATCTGCGATGTGCTTGACCACTTGGGTGATGCTGACGTCGAAGCGCACGTCGCTCGGCAGGTCGCGAAGTTGTGCCAACAGTTCCCGGTTTACCAATCTACTCGCGATTGAGGATCACCTGAGGCTCGAAACCTTGAGTCCGACGGGTAAACCGATAAGCAAGTCGAATAATGGTAAGTCCCCAATGCTCAGGACGACTTTCGGTTTACCCAATGGTTGACGCAAATGCAGAAAAAAAGAGCGGCAGCCGAGACGAGCATCGAGTTGGATAAACCCCGGGCAAAAGCTTCGGGCGCGGTGCTGCTGATCAGTCCGCCAAACACCGCTACGCCGATGACTCCACCCAATTGACGTGCTGAAGCCATTAATCCAGAGGCCATGCCGGCGTCCTGCTGAGAGACTGCTGACAACATTGAATTGGTAATCGAGGGAACGGACGAGGCGCTGCCGATGCCTACGATCATCAAGGCGACGTTCAAGTACCAGAGCGATGTCTGTGCAGTGACTTGGGACAGAGCCAGGAAACCGACGATCTGAATAAGAAATCCGGTCGTGATGATTTTTGCGGCGCTCACGCGTTTGGCAATCCGGGAGGACACCATCGTAGAGAAGGTCAACACTGCGGTCAGTGGAATAAATGCCAGTCCCGTGCGGAAGGCATCGTAGTGCAGGAACAACTGAAAGTAGATGCTGAACACGAAGACCGTGCCGTAAAACGTCAGGTTGATCGCTGCCCCTGCCAGAGCGGTGGTGGCGAGGATCCTGTTTTTGGCCAATCGGGCTGGAAGCATCGGATGCTTGATTCGTCGCTCGATGAGCACGAAGGCCACTGCACACACGCCGGCGAGCAACAGGATTGAAAGGGTTTCAGTGCTCCAGCCGATAGCACCTGACTCAGTCAGTGCATAGGTCAGAGACGCCAGACAGGCAGCAATACAGATTTGGCCCAGCGCATCCACTTTCTGATCAGTACGAGGCGACTGCGGGGCATGACGCAGGATCAATACCACCGCGAGAATGCCAATCGGTACGTTAAGCAGGAAAATGCTGCGCCAGCCGAGTGACTCAATCAACAATCCACCGATCACTGGACCGGCAGCCAAGGCGATGCCGCCGCACGCGCCCCACATTGCCACGGCCGAACGCCGTTTTTCAGGGTCTTGAAAACTGACTCTGATCAACGTCAAGGAGGTTGGAACCAGCAGGGCGGCCCCGATACCTTGAACGATGCGCATACCAATGAGCATCGCCATGCTGTTTGACAGTCCGCAGCCAATCGAGGCGACTGTAAAAATTACAAACCCCACCGCGAAGATTGTCTTGGCGCCGAACTTGTCACCCCATGCACCGCCGAGAATCAGCAAGGCAGAAAAAGCCAGTGCATAGCTGTTGATCACCCATTGGAGGCCGGTGAGATTGGTGTCGAATGCTGCCTTCAACGTTCCGAGCCCAACGTTGACGACGCTGACGTCAAGCTGGACAACCAAGAAGCCGAGACAGGCTGCAATTTGAATCGCAGCTAAGGAAGTTTTGGGCATATCAGGTTCGCATCAAGAGGAATGGGCCTGAAAGTAACGGTTGACGTGATATGCGTAAATACTATAATTCGCACACTATCAATGCATATCTGCATGGCTTATGAACTGGGAAGATCTACGTTATTTCTTGGCGATCGCACGGGCCGGAAGTCTTTCAGGGGCTGCCAGGACTTTGCGTGTCAATCAGGCAACCGTCAGTCGCCGGCTCGCTGCGTTGGAGGCCGAACTCAATGTTCGGCTTGTTGACAGGCTCACGCGTGAATCACCGTTGACGGCTATCGGGCAGCAGTTATTGGACGATCTCGTCGAAATCGACTCAAGAGCGTTCGCAATAGAGCGCAAGTGCCTGACTGCCAGCTCTACCGTGCGTTCGAAGGTAACGATCTCGGCGCCGCCTATCCTGTCGAGGCACTTGCTGACGCCGAATGTGGCAATGCTGTGTCGCCTGGATCCGCCCGTGCAACTCTCGATTCTTAGCGACTCCCATGTTGTTTCACTGTCCAGGCTTGAGGCTGATCTGGCACTGCGGCTTGCATCGCCGATCGAGGACACGGACATCGTCCGCAAAGTCGGGGTCATGAAATTTGGTCTCTATGCCGCGCCTGACTATTACAACATCCATGACGAGCACGCCTGGGAATTTGTCGGTTATAACGATCCAGACTTCGACTTTGCCCACAAACGTTGGCTCTACGAAATCATCGGCTCCAGGCGCGTGGCCTGTGAAGTGACCGACTTGAGTCAGCAGTACGACGCGGCGTGCACCGGCATCGCGGTTGCGGGATTGCCTTGCTTCATCGGCGATCCGGATCCTCGGCTGATCAGACTGGAAAGCGATCTGCCCATGCTCGATCTCGATATCTGGGTGGCCATGCATCCTGATCGGCGAAACGACACGGTGATACGCAGGACCGCCGATGCAATCGTGAAGTTACTGGCACCCTGCGGTTTGGGATTGGCCAGCAGTACTCGTTGATCCCGTTTCGCTTGACGCCCAGGGCAAACAGGCGCCCTGATACTCAGTGGTTGATGGCCGTAATTATTGCCAGACAGCGTTGAATCATTGGACTGATGTCGCCAGCCCGGCGACTCAGAATGATCGGCGATACCGCTTCGGAATCCTGAATAGGCGCGTAGGTGAGATCCGCACGATGTTGCTGCTGAACAGAGGCGGGGACCAGCGTGATGCCCAGTCCCGCCGCCACTAGGCCCAGGGCTGTCTGCAGCTCATTGGCCCATTGAGATACCCGCAGGCCCATACCGTGATTCGCAAACAACGCTAAAACATGATCGGCGTAGCTGGGTCTCGGGTTGGCCGGGTACAGCACGAAGGACTCGTGCGACAGGCGTTCCAGCGTAATGGTTTCACCCTGCAAACGGTGCCCGGTCGGCAGTACCGCGACCAGCGGATCTTCATAGAGCACTTGCTGGTGGATGGCGCCATCGTCGAAATGAATACGACCAAAACCGATGTCGATACGGCCGCTTTTCAGTGCCTCGATTTGCTGAAGCGTGGTCATTTCCTGCAGGCCCAGCTCAAGGTCTGAATCGCGGCGTAATTCTCGAATGAGTTCAGGCAGCAGCGCATAGAGGGTAGACGGCGCGAAGCCTATACCCAGCCATTGCCGCTGCCCCTCACCTATGCGTCGAGTGTTCTCGCACAGCTGTTCAAGCTGCTTGAGCAGCATGCCGCTGTGCTCATGGAAGTAGCGGCCCGCTTCGGTCAATTGCACCGGACGCGTGCGCTCCAGCAGCGCTGTACCTAAATGCTCTTCGAGTTGCTGAATCTGCCGGCTGAGCGGTGGCTGGGCGATATTCAGGCGCTCGGCGGCACGGGTGAAATTGAGTGTTTCAGCCACCGCTTGAAAGTAGCGGATATGTCTTAATTCCACGATACCTCCGAGGTATGGAGAGAGACAAAATGAATATTGGACGCAGTGGATACGTTGCGCGGATTCTAAGTTACATCAAACAAGATTCCGTGGGTATCGATGCACAGGCATCACGACCCATATCTGAACCTGCGCACAATGGAACCAGAAATGAACTTAACCCGGATCGAGCGCCTTGAGACGATCATCGTCGACTTGCCCACCATTCGCCCGCACAAGTTGGCCATGCATACCATGCAGGGGCAAACCCTGGTCATTCTTCGCCTGCTTTGCAGTGATGGTATCGAGGGCATCGGCGAAGCGACGACGATCGGTGGACTGGCTTACGGCAATGAGAGTCCGGAGAGCATCAAGACCAACCTCGACAGCTATTTCGCGCCGTTGCTGATTGGCCAGGATGCCGAGAACATCAATGCCGCGATGCAGCGTCTGGACAAGGCCATTAAAGGCAATACGTTTGCCCGGTCCGCAGTCGAAACGGCATTGCTGGACGCCCAAGGCAAGCGTTTAGGTCTGCCTGTCAGCGAACTCCTGGGCGGGCGCGTTCGCGATGCACTCGAAGTGGCGTGGACGCTGGCCAGTGGTGACACCGCCAAAGACATCCAGGAAGCCGAGCAGATGCTCGAGCTGCGTCGTCACCGCATTTTCAAACTGAAGATTGGCGCCAACGCGCTGGAGCGAGATCTTGCTCACGTGGTCGCGATCAAGAAAGCCCTTGGCGACCGCGCCAGTGTCAGGGTCGACGTGAACCAATACTGGAGCGAATCTCAAGCGATCAAGGGGTGCCAGGTCTTGGGAGAGAACGGGATCGACCTGATCGAGCAGCCCATCTCCCGGATCAATCGCGGCGGGCAGATTCGTCTCAACCAGCGCAGCCCGGCGCCAATCATGGCCGACGAATCCATCGAGTGTGTCGAGGATGCTTTCAGCCTCGCCGCCGATGGCGCAGCGAGTATTTTCGCCCTCAAGATCGCCAAGAACGGTGGCCCTCGCGCTGTCCTGCGCACCGCCCATATCGCTCAGGCGGCCGGCATTGCGCTGTATGGCGGCACGATGCTCGAAGGCGCCGTCGGCACGCTGGCATCGGCCCATGCCTTCATCACGCTTGAGCAATTGCAATGGCAAACCGAACTGTTCGGGCCGCTGCTGCTGACCGAAGAAATCGTTACCGAAGCACCGGTCTACCGCGACTTCCACTTGCATGTTGCGACCACACCAGGTCTGGGGCTGACGCTTGATGAAGATCGCCTGGCCCGCTTCCGTCGCCGCTAAACCTTGTTATCAGGAGATAAGAAAGATGCTCTTCCACGTAAAAATGACGGTGAGGCTTCCCGTGGACATGGACCCACAGAAAGCCGCGCGTTTGAAAGCCGATGAAAAGGAACTGGCGCAGCGTTTACAGACTGAAGGCAAATGGCGGCACCTGTGGCGTATCGCTGGTCACTACGCCAACTTCAGCGTTTTTGACGTCGAAAGCGTTGAGGCTTTGCATGACACGCTCATGCAATTGCCGCTGTTCCCGTACATGGATATCGAAGTGACTGGGCTCTGCCGCCATCCTTCATCGATCCACGAAGACGATCGTTAAGCGTTGCTCTTTGCGACTTTGAACATAATAAAAAGATGGGAACATAATCATGACTGTCAGAATTTCCAGCTCTGATGAGATCCAGGCATTTTTCAAACAAGCTGCTGGTTTGGACAATGATCAAGGCAACGTGCGAGTCAAACAGATCCTGCTGCGTGTATTGCAAGACAGTGCGCGTTTGATCGAAGACCTGCAGATTACCGATGACGAATTCTGGAGCGCAATCGACTACCTGAATCGCCTGGGCGGTCGCGGTGAAGCCGCTCTGCTCATGGCCGGACTTGGCCTCGAGCATTTCCTCGATTTGCTCAATGATGCCCGCGATGAACAGGCTGGCCACACCGGCGGCACGCCTCGCACCATCGAAGGCCCGCTGTATGTCGCCGGTGCTCCGCTGTGTGAAGGCGAAGCGCGTATGGACGATGGCAGTGAAGAGGGCGTCGCCACAACGCTGTTCATCGAAGGCCAGGTCGTCGACCTGCAAGGCCAGCCTGTCGCGGGCGCTATCGTCGACTTGTGGCAGGCCAATACCAAGGGCAACTACTCCTACTTCGATAAATCCCAATCGGCGTACAACTTGCGTCGGCGCATCGTTACGGATGCCGAGGGCCGCTATCGTGCGCGCAGTATCGTCCCGTCCGGGTATGGCTGCGATCCTCAGGGCCCGACTCAGGAATGCCTGAATCTGTTGGGTCGCCACGGTCAGCGTCCTGCGCATATTCACTATTTCATTTCAGCACCCGGTTACCGCCACCTGACCACTCAAATCAATCTGTCAGGCGAAAAGTACCTGTGGGACGACTTCGCCTACGCCACGCGAGAAGGCTTGATCGGTGAAGTGCGCTTCATTGATGACGCTCAATCGAGTGCCAAACGTGGTGTAGAAGGGCGTTTCGCCGAGCTGTCTTTCGACTTCCAACTGCAACCGGCTGAGGCTGCAACACAAGAGCAGCGGAGCTTGCGCCCGCGCGTGCTTCAGGACTGACGCAAGGGAAGGGTGGCAACTCCACGCAAGTTGCCACCTGACTTTCTTCCAGGTGCACACAGTGATGTGAAAGGCATTGAAGGGAACTCGCAGCCTGCAAAAGTAATAATAAAAATAAGAAAGGCTAACAATGAACAGTTATTCCAAGCCCTTGTTGTGCTCGTCTCTTTTGTGTGGCGTATCACTTGCCATGGCGCAAGAAGCAACACAATTGAAGTTGCCGCCCGTCAGCACCATTGCGTGGGCCGACAACCCACTGTACCTCGCCGATGAAAACATCCGTCGCAACGATCCGTTAGGTTCTATCCGCTACATTCCCTTGTCCGGTGATGCACGGGACTATCTCGCTATCGGTGGCGAAGTCAGATACCAGTATCAGGACTATCAACATGCCTTGCTGGGTGTGGGCGGGAAAGCCAATCCAAACAGCATGCTGCAACAGCGTCTGAGACTCAGCGCAGATCTCAATTTGAGTAATGGTCTGCGGGTATTTACCGAGCTGGGTGATAACCGCGAGTTTTTCTCCGAGCGGGTGAGTCGATTCAATCGCGACAAGACCGATCTGCAGCAAATGTTCGCCGAATATTCCATGGGAGATGATTCCTATGGAGTCTTTAACGTTCGGGGCGGACGTTTCGTGATGCCTATGGGCAGTGTGCGCCTTGCCGGACTTCGCGAAGGTGCCAACGTCCGCTACACCTATGATGGTGTGAAGCTGGGCTGGCAAACCCCGTGCAAGACCCGCTGGGAGCTGTTCTCGGTCAGTCCGACGCAGATCGATCCGCTCAAGTTCGATGACCAGCGCGATAAACATCAGGATTTTTCCGGGGTATACGGCACGGCAGTCTGGAGCCCTCTGGACAGCAATATTGATGTATTCGCCTATACCTTCGGTCGAGACAATGCGGTCTACACCAGTGTCGCCGGCAATGAGCGGCGCAACAGTTATGGCGTACGGTTTTATCGCCAATCCACGCCGTGGGATTACGACATTGAAGCCGTGGTGCAGGGTGGCAACAGCGGCGGCCAGGACATCCGCGCCTGGGGACTGATGACGCAGGCGGGTTACACCTTCAAAGATGTACCGCTAACGCCTCGCTTGGGGATTCGAGCCAACGCGTTCAGCGGCGACGACGATCCGAACGACAACACCCTCGGCGACTTCGTTGCGCCAGCGCTTGCATCAGGTCTGGTGTACACCGATGCCAATTGGTTTACCGCGACCAACATGATCAATGTCGCCCCCGTGGCATCGCTCAAATTGACCCAGGACGTGAAGCTCGAAGCGAACGTCGATGTCCTGATGCGTGAAAGCACCAAGGACGGCATCTATTACCTCCCGACCGCTGCTCCCTACGCGCCGAACCAGGGAAATGCGCGGCACGTCGCAACCAATACCAACTTCATCGTCGACTGGCGCGTGAACCGGTTCACGACCGTTCACGCCATGTATACCCATGTCCAGGCCGGGGCGGCCCTGGAGGATATCGGCGGTAAAGACACTGACTACTTCGGTATCTACACCCAGTTCGTTTTCTGATCCTTTGGCGATTCTTTGCCTGCTGAACAATAACAACGGAGTCCGCAATGTTCGTTAAACGTAAACCATCGATGATCTGTGCTGTTGCCCTGGCAGGAGGCATCAGCCTGCTTTCGCAACCCTACAGCCATGCAGCCTCGATAGAAAAAGACAGTCGCCCGAACATCGTGCTGATCGTGGCCGATGACATGGGCTATTCGGATCTGAGTGCGTTCGGCAGTGAAATTCAGACGCCCAACCTGGACGCCATCGCGAGGGCAGGGGTGACGTTCAGCAATTACCACACGGCCCCGACATGCTCACCGACGCGCTCCATGCTCATGAGCGGCACCGACAATCACATCGCCGGTGTTGGCACCATGGCCGAACTGGTACTTCCCGAGCAGGCAGGCAAACGCGGTTACGAGGGCTATCTGACCGATCGCGTTGTGGCCTTTCCGAAGCTGCTTCAGGCCAACGGTTATCGCACGATGATGGTGGGTAAATGGCACCTTGGCAAAACACCTGAACTGGGACCGAAGGCGCGAGGTTTTGACCAGTCCTTTGCGCTTCTCGAGGGCTCTGCCGACCATTTCACGCAAGGGGGCACCACCGACAGGAATCCCAAGGCGAGTTATCGATTGAATGGGGAAGATATCGACCTCCCGAAAAACTTCGATTACTCGTCGGATTACTTCACGCGCACGGCCATTGAGCAGATTGGAGCGGCTACCGACAAGCCGTTCTTCGCCTATCTGGCGTACACCGCACCGCACTGGCCACTGCAGGTACCCACAGCGTATCTCGAACGCTATCGCGGCCTCTACGACAAAGGCTATGCAAACATTGCCGAAGCACGCCTGAAACGGATGAAGGACAAAGGACTCGTCGCGCAGGATGTACAGATCAATCCCGGCCCCGGCGTATGGCCCACCTGGGAAAAGCTGTCACCCCGCGAGAGGGCGTTAGAGTCGCGACGAATGGAAGTTTATGCGGCAATGATCACTAATCTGGACGACAACGTCGGCAAGGTGGTCAAGCACCTCAAAGATACCGGGCAGTATGACAACACGGTGTTCGTGTTCTTTTCCGACAACGGCGCAGAAGGCAGTAATCCGGACGACGTCACGCCGAACAACGCGAAGTGGATTGCCGAAAACTTTGACAACTCACTGGACAATATCGGCAAGCCGGGATCATTCAGTGGGTATGGTCCAAACTGGGCACGTGTCAGCTCGACACCCTTCAGGATGTACAAGGCTTTTACCTATGAAGGCGGCATTCGTACTGCAGCGTTCATCGCCGGGCCGGGTATGCGACACGGGGAAGCTTCAGACGCTTATATGAGTGTGAAAGACCTTGCTCCCACGTTCCTGGAACTGGCTCGGGTCGAACACCCATCAACGCGCGATACCAGCGTTGAAAAAATGCAGGGGACGTCTGCACTGAGCTTTCTGAAAGCGGCCAGCCCTGCCATTCACCCGGAAGATCAGATGCAGTGCACCGAATTGTTCGGTCGAGTCTCACTGCTGCAAGGCAAATGGAAAATGACCTTCAGCAATACGCCTTGGGGGCCGGGCAAATGGGAACTCTTCGACATTCGCAAGGACCCGACCGAGCGCGCAGATCTCGCGGATCAGAATCCTCAGATTACCCGAACCTTGCTGAATCAATGGCAAGAGTGCCAAGCGCGTAACGGTATTACATGGGATGAACAACTCGCGACGAAAATCCGTTTCGGCAACGAGATTAAGCACTATGAAACAGTCGATTGATGCGCGCAGCGAAGAGGATCACGCCGTTGTCAGACTTGCCAACTGGCGCCGGCTGAAGGGCGGGTCGTTTCTGATGGGGTCGGATCGTCATTACCCGGAAGAAGCACCAGCCCATTGGGAGCAGGTCGAGGGTTTTGAGATTCAAGACACGCCGGTCACCAATGTCATGTTTGCCGAATTCATCGCATGCACCGGTTATGTCACGCAGGCCGAACGGCCCCTGAGACCTGAAGACTACCCCGGTGTGCCGCCCGCGCAGCTTCAACCTGCATCGCTGGTATTCATACCGCCAACCAGCCCTGTGCTTCTGGATGATGTGAGCCGCTGGTGGTCGTTGGTTCCGGGAGCTGATTGGTCTCACCCGCAGGGACCCGGTTCGAATCTACGCAATATGGACAATCATCCGGTGGTGCACGTCGGGCTCGAAGATGCCATGGCTTATGCCCAATGGGCAGGTTGCGACCTACCTACCGAGCAGGAGTGGGAATACGCCGCCTGGGGTGGGCATCAGGCAAGCGAGTTCGTTTGGGGGCATGAGTTGGCGCCTAATGGCCAGCACCAGGCAAACACCTGGCAGGGCGCCTTTCCCCACGAGAATCTGGAAGCCGACGGCTTCGCCGGTACGTCTCCGGTAAGAACCTTTCCCGGCAATGGATTCGACCTGTTCGACATGATCGGCAATGTCTGGGAGTGGACGACTTCGGTCTTCCAGACCACCCATGACGCGCCCCAAAAGTCATGTTGCACAAACGCGAAAATATCGGCGGGGATGAAGGTGCTCAAAGGTGGATCACACCTGTGTGCGCCCAACTATTGCCAGCGCTACCGTGCGCCAGCTCGATCGCCACAATCCGTTGACACTACCAGTTCTCACATTGGCTTCAGGTGTGTCAGGCGATGACTGAACAACAACAAAAAACGAGCGATGCCATGCGTAAAATCGATGCTTCAGCCCTGGTCGACGGGGCCCGTTTCAATGCCTTTCATGCGCGAGTGTTGTTCTGGTGCGCGTTGATCATCATCTTTGATGGCTACGACCTGGTGATCTACGGTGTCGTGCTGCCGTCCTTGATGGCCGAGTGGGATCTGACTGCGTTGCAGGCTGGCGCACTCGGTAGTTGTGCACTCGTCGGGATGATGCTGGGCGCACTGTTTTTCGGATCGCTATCGGACAGGATTGGCCGACGCAAAACCATCATGATGTGTGTGTTGCTGTTCAGCGGCGTAACAGCGCTGAACGGCTTTGCCTCCACGCCCGAAACCTTTGCGGTATGTCGCTTCATCGCCGGTTTGGGAATAGGTGGGGTCATGCCGAATGTCGTTGCCCTGATGAATGAATACGCGCCTCGTAAATCACGCAGTACGCTGGTCGCCATCATGTTCAGTGGGTACTCGCTGGGCGGGATGCTTTCGGCAGGGCTCGGGATGATCTTCATCCCCTTGTGGGGTTGGCAAGCGGTGTTCTATGTCGCATTGATTCCATTGTTGCTGACGCCGTTGCTGATCAAGCAACTGCCAGAGTCAATGGATTTTCTTCTGCGCAGCGGGCAAATCGAACGGGCCAAATTTTTGCTCGCCAAGGCGACGCCTGCCTATGCGCCTGAACCCGATGACCTACTGATCCATAACGTTTCGCAGGGAACGAAAGCCTCAATGGGAGAACTGTTTCGTGATGGGCGAACGATCAGTACGCTCGCTTTGTGGGTAGCGTTTTTCTGCTGCCTGTTAATGGTTTACGCATTGAGTTCCTGGTTGCCCAAGATCATGAGCAGCGCTGGATACGGGCTCAATTCAAGTCTGGCGTTTCTGTTTGTGCTCAACACGGGGGCTATCGTAGGCGCCATCGGTGGCGGATGGCTGGGTGATCGAGTCGGCATCGCCAAAGTGCTGTTGTTTTTCTTTGCCTGCGGAGCATTGTCCTTGAGCCTGTTGGCCGTGAAGGCTCCCTTGATGATGCTCTACTTGCTCATCGCGATTGCCGGAGCTTGCACAATCGGCACTCAGATTCTGGCGAACGCCTGCGCCGTTCAATATTACCCGCCACATGTCCGTTCCACCGGTTTGGGGTGGGCGATGGGGATAGGCCGGATAGGCGCAATCATCGGGCCCGTGCTTGGCGGTGTGTTGCACGGATCAAGCTTGCCACTGCAGGCCAGTTTCCTGGTATTTGCCGTTCCGGGCGTCATTGGTGCAGCGGCTATCCTGATATTTCTCAAGCGTCGAACGGTGCAGTCGCACGAAGAAGTCAGGTTACAACCCAGTGAATAAGCATCGAGTCCGGTTCGCACCGGGCCTAATGAGTACTGTCCGGGCGATTTTCAGATTCATCGTCGGTGGATGGCAGCCGCCAACCGTAGTGCAATGACGCCAGCCGCAGCAGGGTGCATCCTGCTGCGGTCAGCCACGAGACCATCACGGAATCGGCGCCGTTGTAACTCAGCAAAACTTCAACACCTGCCCCAGCCAACGCGGCAGACGCGTAGATTTCCCGCTGCAAAATGCTGGGCACACGCGACAGCAAAACATCCCTGAGCACACCGCCCCCGACAGCGCTGACCATCCCCAGCAATATCGCAACCTCGGCACCGGCGTGGACGGTCAGTGCCTTCTTTGCGCCTGCCACCGCGAATAACCCGAGGCCAATGGAATCGAACAATTGCACGGGGGATTTCATTCGACACACCATCGGGTAAGCACACACCACCCACGCTGAAGCGAGCAGCGACACGATCAGGTAGCGCCAACTCGACAGCCCGGCCGGCGGCAGTGTGCCGAGACACAGATCCCGCAGAATCCCGCCACCACAGGCAACGATGAACGTGATGGTCGCAATGCCAAACAGATCAAGGCGCTGCTGCCGTGCGGCAATGGCACCGCTCACGCCAAATGCAAACGTGCCGAGCAGGTCAATGACGGTGTAGATCAGGTGGGTGTCCATGCCTGGTTACTCAGCGTTGCCGAACCATGCGAATGCTGCGCAAAGCATCGATTCGAGCCCGGTACGCAATGTCGGGTGCAGCAAAGGCGCGAACTGCGGCGAGTGATTGCTCGGGATGCTGTTGATTTTTCCCGTGGCTTTGGCCTGTTCGTAGATCTGCGGATCTGTGCAACCCACGAACCAGAACACGTAGGGCACCTTCCACGCGCGGCCGAATACACTGAAATCTTCACTCGCAGCGGCCGGTGCGGTTTCATAAGCTCTGTCGCCAAACCAGGCGCCAAAGGCATCAGCCAAACGGCTGGATGCGCGCGCATCATTGACCGTCAACGGATAGCGGTTGATGGTGGTGATCTCGGGATCGCGCGGTGCGTTGGAGGCTGAGCATTCAGCGCAGCAGATGCGTTTGATCGCACCCAGCATGTGCTCGCGTACGTCTTCGTCGTAGGTGCGCATGTTGAGTTTCAACGTGGCATTGTCCGGGATGATGTTTTCCTTGGTGCCCGCTTGCAGCGAGCCGACCGTCAGCACGGCCTGATCGAGCGGAGAGACTTCTCTCGAGACGATGGTCTGCAGGCGCAGCACGGTGGATGCCGCCATGATCACCGGGTCAACCGACGTTTGCGGCTGAGAGCCGTGAGCTCCGCGCCCGAACATCTTGATTTTCAGGCTGTCGCCAGCCGAAAGAATGGTGCCGCTGCGGTGCCCCACAGTGCCGGCCGGCCCGACCATGACGTGCTGACCGAGAATGATGTCCGGCTTGGGGAAGCGATCGAGCATGCCGTCGTCGATCATGCTCTGCGCGCCAACACCCACTTCCTCGCCCGGCTGGAATACAGCCAGAAGCGTGCCACTCCAGGTACTGCGTTGTTCGGACAGAACCCGAGCCACTCCCATCAACCAGGTGACGTGCATGTCATGTCCACAGGAGTGGCAAACAGAAACTTCAACACCGTCTTCGTCGCGGGTGACCACATCGCTCGCATAGGGCAGGCCTGTGGCCTCAGCCATGGGCAATGCGTCCATGTCAGCGCGCAACATGACCACCGGACCGTCACCGTTACGCAACACACCGACAACACCGGTCACGCCGATTTCGCGCGTCACCTCGTACCCATAACGCTCCAGGTAGTCCGCGGCGATTTTCGCGGTGCGATACTCGTACATCGACAGTTCAGGATGACGGTGCAAGTCCTTGTAGACGTCCTCCAGTTCAGGCAACAAGGCATCAAGATCCGGAATCAACTTTTTCAGGGACGACATGGGGTACTCCTTATGTAAAAGAGGGCAGAAAAAAGAGGGGAGAGAGGTGGTGTCAGGAAGGCGGAAGCAAGCTTTCCATCAGTTTTGAAAGCAGACTATCCAGTGCCGCGCGCTCTTTGGGCGAGAGCGCAGAGACCAGTTGATCTTCAAGTTCGGAGCCGACGACAGTGGAGTCGTCAGCGATCTGCGAGCCCGCGGCAGTGGTACGCAATCCAACGCTACGGCGGTCGACCGGGTGAGGGGAGCGCGATATCAGATTCCGCGATTCGAGCAGTGCCAGAGTCTTGGAGAGCAGTGTCTTTTCCAGCAAGGCCCGTGCTGAAACTTCTTTCGGGGTGATATCAGGGCAGGCCTGAATCAAGCGCAGAACCCGCAATCCACGGACATCCAGATCCCAGTGCTGAAGGTAGACGGTATTCGCCCGTTCCATCAGCAGGGCACTGGCCATATCAAGCTTGAAATTCAGAAAGTCGGAATACATGGCGGGCTCCAGTCGTATGGCTGAAGTATAGAGATATAGTTGAATTATTCAACTATATTTTCAGTGGCTGGTTAATGCGGTGTGGAGGTGAAGCGTGAGTATCAGTCGCCGAACAGTGCATAACGCTGTCCGGCGCAGGGTTGAAGCCCTGTCACTTGATCAGCGGCACGCCACTGAGCGATTGCAGATCTTCAAAGCTGATATCGGCCAGAATCTCCCTGACTTTTAAGCCCTCAGGGGTCACGTCGAGGATGGCCAGGTCGGTATAAATCCGCGTCACGCAGCCAATGCCAGTCAGCGGGTAGGTGCATTGCGGCACCAACTTGCTTTCGCCTGTCTTGGTCAGGTGATCCATCATGACGAACACTTGGCGTGCGCCAGTCGCCAGGTCCATGGCACCGCCCACCGCTGGGATGGAACCTGCAGCACCGGTGTGCCAGTTGGCCAGGTCACCGTTGACCGAGACCTGAAAAGCACCCAGAACGGCGATATCGATGTGTCCACCACGCATCATTGAAAAGGAGTCTGCGTGATGAAAGTAGGCACCACCGGCCAGCAGCGTCACGTGTTGTTTGCCGGCATTGATCAGATCATCGTCTTCCTCACCCGGCGCGGGACTCGGGCCCATGCCCAACACACCGTTTTCACTGTGCAGGAACACTTCCTTGTCACCCAGATAATTGGCCACCAGCGTCGGCACGCCGATGCCGAGGTTCACGTAGGAGCCTTCAAGAATATCGTCGGCCACACGCTGGGCCATTTCGCTACGTGAGAGTTTATTCATAGCAGTCATGGCGGACCTCAGTTGACGTTGGTTTTAGCAAGACGGGCGAGCGGCACGGCGACCACGCGCTGAACGAAGATTCCCGGTGTGACAATGTGCTCGGGATCCAGCTCGCCCAACTCGACGATCTGGTTGACCTGAGCGATGGCGGTCGTCGCTGCCATGGCCATGATCGGCCCAAAATTGCGTGCAGCCTTGCGATAGGTGAGGTTGCCCCAGCGGTCTCCTTTCTCTGCCTTGATCAGTGCCACATCGGCGCGCAACGGCATTTCCAGCACGTAGTTGCGACCGTCGATCACCCGGGTCTCCTTGCCTTCGGCCAGCAACGTGCCGTAGCCGGTTGGCGAATAAAACGCACCGATACCTGAACCTGCGGCGCGAATGCGTTCAGCCAGGTTGCCTTGCGGGACGACTTCAAGTTGTACTTTTCCTGCCAGGTAGAGTTCGTCGAATACATAGGAATCGGATTGGCGTGGAAACGAACAGATGACCTTGGCAACCCGCCCAGCCTTGAGTAAGGCGGCAAGACCGATTTCACCGTTACCGGCATTGTTGCTGATGATGGTCAGCTCGCGGACGCCTGAGGCGATAACACCATCCACAAGCTCAGACGGCATGCCGGCGGTACCAAAACCACCGACCATGATGGTCGAACCATCGGCTATTCCATCAAGCGCTGCCGCGATGGATTCAAAGGTTTTGTTGATCAAGTCGTTCTCCTGTTATTCATCTTGATTGAACAGATCAATCAGCATGCGAACCGCAGGGCTGGCGGCGCCTGCAGCGATATGCGTAGCGTGCCAAACAATGAGTAAAGGAGGGTGTTCGAGCAGGCGATGTCGTGCGATTAGCGAACGCATCCGCGCGCGAATGGTAAGGATTCGACTGCAAATGTCTGGTGATGTTTGAGCGCCGTAATCGTCACCGATAACATCCGTGCGATGGTATTAACAATAGGTTTGGCGATCAATGCGCGTGTAACTGCTGGGGGTAGAAGAACTCTTTGCCAGCAGTTGACAGCAGCCTGTTGAACCGAGGGATACCCCAGGCTGCTGAGGTTGAGTAGAGGCTATTGCTTTTGCGGATCGAACTGCTTATCCCTGATGAATAACGCCGGGATCACCCCGCAAATAAAGTACGCCGCCCCCATCACGATAAAACCCACGCCGATTGAACCATGTGAAGCCAGGAAGCCAATAGCTGCAGGCGCGACCGCCGCACCTAAACGGCCCATGTTATACGCGCCGCCCACTGCAGAACCGCGTAATTTCGCCTCGAAACTTTCGGTCATGTACGTGGCGTTTACACCATAGGGAATACCGTACAGAAAGCCGAACACGACCAGCATCCAAAGTATGTTTTCCGGACTTTGGAACAGTACGATTACCGGTAGAAACCCTGCCGTCCCTAGCGCGCCAAATGCAAACACGGTTCGACGCCCGATGCGGTCTGCCGCCATGCCCGCAAGAATCTTGCCCAAAATCATTGCGGAGTAGGTACCCACCATATAACCGGTCATGGATTTGAGATCTATGCCTAATTCGCTCTCCAGATAAGTCGGCATCCAGTTGTTCACGCCGTAGTAGCCAAACTGGAGAAATCCGGCAGTCAGTGCCCAGCAGATAAACATCCGGCGAGCTTTAGGCTCACCGAAAATCTGTTTGAACATGCCTTCACGCTTTTCAATCGACCCTCGCTGTGTGCCGGCGAGTTTTTGTCGAGCACGCTCGGCTTGCGCGTCGATCCAGGCTTGAGGCTCCAGCACGAAGCGCTGCATTACTACTGCAAGCACCACCGGGATGATTGCGACATAGAAAAGCGCACGCCAGCCATGACTTGGCAGCATCCAACCGGCCAGCAGGGTGGCAACGATGTAGCCGACCGACCAACCCGCTTGCAACGTGCCGAGCACCGTTGTGCGGTAGCGAGTAGGGACGTATTCGGACATCAGCGTGTTACAAGCCACGTACAACGCGCCGATTCCAAGCGATGCCAGAAAACGAATGACCGCAAATTGCCAATAGCTGTGCGTCAGTCCCAGCATAGAGGTGCCGACGGAGAACAATACGATACTCCAGACAACAGTTTTCACCCGCCCGAAGCGATCGCAGGCCCAGCCCCCATAAATACCTCCGATAGCCATGCCGGCCAGGGTAAAGCTACCCAGGCTTCCGGCTTCGACATTGGTCAGGCCGAATTCAGACTTGAGGCTGCTGAGGCTGTAGGAAAGCAGCATCAGATCAGCGCCGTCGATCAGCAACCCGAGAAAGCAAAAAATGAATACCAGCACCCAGTTACCGGATTTGGCGTGCGCGGTCGCACTCGCCTGAGCAGCGTCCATGGAGTTACCTTTTTTATATTTGTAGGGGAACTTGACCCGAATGGTGCGCGTTTCTCGCCTTAGCTCTGAGCGTCGCGGATCATGTTTCGGGCAATGACTATCTGCTGGATCTGGGTGGTGCCTTCGTAGATCCGGAATAAGCGCACATCACGGTAAAAGCGTTCGATAGCGTATTCGCTCACGTAACCGGCGCCCCCGTGGATTTGCACGCAACGGTCGGCGACACGCCCGCACATTTCGGTGGAGAACATTTTCGCGCACGAGGCTTCGGTGCTGACGTTATGGCCATCATCTCGCTTGCGCGCGGCGTCCAGCACCATGCACCGACTGGCGTAGATTTCTGCCTTGCTGTCGGCAAGCATCGCCTGAATCAGCTGGAACTCGGCGATGGGTTTGCCGAACTGTTTGCGTTCCAATGCATAGCGCAAGGCATCATCCAGCATACGTTCTGCAGCGCCGACGCTCAGTGCCGCGATATGCAGGCGCCCTTTGTCGAGCACCTTCATGGCGGTCTTGAAACCGACACCTTCGATACCACCGATGAGCTGGCTCGCGGGGACTCTCGCATTCTCGAAAATCACGTCACAGGTGTGAGCCCCTTTGTGGCCCATTTTGTGGTCGGGTTTACCCAGAGAAACACCCGGGGTACCGCGCTCCACAATAAACGCGCTGATACCGCCGGCACCTTTGATCTCGGTGCTGGTACGCGCCATAACCGTATATATGCCAGCATGCGGCGCGTTAGTGATGAAGCGTTTGGTGCCATTGAGGATATAGGTATCGCCATCACGCACCGCGCTGGTTTTGAGTGAGGCTGCATCAGAACCTGCATCCGGCTCGGTCAGGCAGAAAGAACTGAGCAATTCACCACTGGCAAGTTTGGGCAGGTAGTGCTGTTTCTGCTCGTCAGTGCCATCCAGCAAAATGCCGATAGAGCCAATCCCATTGTTGGTGCCAATGTAGGAGCGGAACGCCGGGGATGTACGTCCCAGCTCGAAGGCGATATTCACCTCTTCCTCCATCGTGACACCCAGCCCGCCAAACTCTTCCGGCAGTGTCAGACCAAACAGACCCATGGCTTGCATCTGTTCAACGATGTCCTGGGGGATTGCGTCGGTGTCGGCCACCTCGTTTTCCCGAGGGATCAGCACTTCGCCGACAAACTGACGAAGTGAGTCCAGAAGAATCTGCAGGGTTTCGGTATCACGGATCATGTGCGCTCCTAACGCTCGCAGGCGAGCGGTTCTTTATTGGGGCGCCGTCACTCCGTTGCGTCAGCGAGCAGCGGCACCGATGTTATTAACCATGTTGATCAGGCGAGGCCCGATGTCGTCCATGAGCTGTTCGCGGGGCAGTTGAAAACTCGGCCCACCGCAGTTGAACGTCAGCAACCCGTATTGCGGGTGCACCAACGGCACGGCCACGGAATTGACGTCGCGATGCCACTCACCGATCGACAGACAGAAGCCGTAGTCGGCGTAATCTCTGAATGCCCGGTCCAGCCCTTTGCGGATGGCTGGCCACTGCTCCGATTCGCGCTGGCGAATGTGATCGAGCAAAAACTCCCGCTCGGTTTCCGGCATGGCCGCCAGGCATGCACGGCCTACTGAACTCTGTGCAAGGGGCAAGTAGCTGCCGATCTGACGACGCATGGTCATGTTGCCCTGGCCCTGGACCACATCTAGGTACACCATTTGGAGGCGGTCACGAGAGGCCATGGCGACGGCGGCCTGGGCGTGGTTCGCCAGCTCCTCCATCAACGGATGGGCCACCGTGCGAATCGCCAGGTTCGACAACATGGCGTAGCCAAAACCCAACACCCCGACATCCAGCTGATACTTGCCCGAATGCACTTCTCGTTTGAGGCAGCCCAGACGCATCAGCGTATTGGTCAGTCGCGTCACGGTCGGTTTGGGCAGGCCGGTCATGCGCGCCAGGTCCTGATTGCCCAGCACGTTGTCGCGCGGGGTGAAACACCTCATCAGTTCCAGGCCGCGTGCCAATGCCGTCACGAATTGGCCGCTGTTTTCGTCGTCGCTCAGTGCGCTGGCGGGGTCGAGCATGCCCATCTTCAGAAACCCGATTTCATCCGCTCCCTTGGTCGTGTCAGCTGCCTGCTGATCTGCCTTGATGCGAGCCATGGTAGAACCTCACTTTAAAAAAATGCAAGAAAATAAAATAGAGTTTCGTCTGGCGAAATTGTATTCGCTTGCGATAAAAATACCAATAGCTTTTTTGTTGGCGGATAAAAACCAGTAATCATTGAGCTTTGTTAGATTTTTTGTGTTTTATGTTTACAGAGAATTGGAAGCCTCCCTATGATGGATTGAAAATACGGTACTCAGTTTCGCCTATCGAAACAATAATAAGAGGTCGCTATGAACTCCCAACCAGAACCGGTCGTGCATGTACAGATTCGCGAGGATGGCGTCGCTGTCGTACGTATTGAACGGCCCGAAGTAAAGAACGCCCTTAACAGCGCAGTGCGCGAACAACTGGCCGAGAGCTTTCGTGCGCTATCCGTTGATGCGCGGGTGCGTTCGATCGTCCTCACCGGCGGCGAACAGTGTTTCGTCGCCGGTGCCGACATCCGCGAGTTCGCCCAGGCCAGCCCGATCGAGATGTACAGTCGTCACACGGAATACCTGTGGGATGCCATCGCTCGTTGCCCTAAACCGGTGATCGCCGCGGTCAACGGTTTTGCCTTGGGTGGCGGCTGCGAGCTGGCGATGCACTGCGACATTATTGTTGCCGGACACTCGGCGCGCTTCGGTCAGCCTGAGGTCAAGCTAGGCCTGATGCCGGGGGCGGGGGGCACGCAACGGCTGATCCGTGCGGTCGGTAAGTTCCAGGCCATGCGTATCGCGCTGACGGGCTGCCTGGTGCCCGCGCCCGAGGCGCTTGCAATAGGCATGGTCAGCGAGGTGGTGAGTGATGAGCGCACGTTGCCGCGCGCGCTTGAGCTCGCATCAGAGATTGCCGCATTGCCACCGTTGGCGGTTGCGCAGATCAAGGAAGTGATGTTGCTCGGTGCCGACTTACCCCTGGACAGTGCGCTGGCCTTGGAACGTAAGGCGTTCCAGTTGCTGTTTGACTCGCGGGATCAAAAGGAGGGTGCCAACGCCTTCCTGGAAAAACGCAAAGCCAGCTTTTTGGGGGAATGACCCATGACACGTGAAATCAAGCGCATGGCGGTGGTGGGTGCCGGCGTCATGGGCACCGGCATTGCCCAGATTGCAGCCCAGGCAGGTGTTGAAGTCTTGCTGTTTGACAACCGCGAGGGCGCCGCCGAGGCCGCTCGCGCAAACCTGGGGCAGACCCTGGATAAGCTGGTTGCCAAGGGCAAGGTTCCCGGCAGCGATGCCCAGGCAACACTTGAGCGTTTGCGGGTGGCGACGGCTTTAACCGAGCTCAGCGATGTTGACCTGGTGGTGGAGGCCATTATTGAGCGCCTGGATGCCAAACAGGCCTTGCTGGCCCAACTTGAAGCGGTGGTGCGCGATGACTGCATATTGGCCACCAACACCTCATCGCTGTCCGTGACCAGCATCGCGCGTGAGTGCAAGCACCCGGAACGTGTGGCGGGCTTTCACTTCTTCAACCCGGTACCGCTGATGAAGGTGGTGGAGGTCATCGATGGCTTGGCAAGCGATCCGCGCGTCGGCGACAGCTTGCAAGCGCTGGCTACGCGGATGGGACATCGCGGGATCCGGGCCAAGGACACCCCCGGTTTTATCATCAACCACGCCGGGCGTGCCTACAGCACCGAAGCCCTGCAGATACTCAAGGAATGCGTAACGGAACCCGCAGAGATTGACCGCATCCTGCGTGAAGGCTTGGGGTTCCGCATGGGGCCGCTGGAGTTGTTCGACCTTACGGCGCTGGATGTGTCCCACCCGGTGATCGAGTCAATCTACAACCAGTTCTACCAGGAACCGCGTTATCGTCCGGCCGCGCTGACCCGCCAGATGCTCGAGGCGGGGTATGTCGGGCGTAAGGTCGGGCGTGGTTTCTACCGGTATGTCGATGGCCAGAGGGTGGATGCGCCGGAGCCGCAGGCCGTACCTACTGTGGACGCGTTTCCGCCCGTCTGGTTGGGTACCGAAAACGACAATGACCGCGCCAGCTTGAGCGCATTGCTGGAGCAACTCGGCGCGCAGGTAGAGCAGGGGGCCACACCGTCGGATGATGCGTTGTGCCTGCTGGCACCGTATGGGGATGACGCCACTCGCGCGGCGCAACGCTTTGCCACCGACCCGACCCGTACCGTTTGCATCGACCCGCTGCTCGACTGCACTCGTTACCGCACGCTGATGCTTACCCCCACCACCCGCGTCGACCTGCGCAATGCCGCACACGCATTGCTTGCACGCGATGGTGTGGGTGTCAGCGTGATCAATGACAGTGTCGGCTTTGTGGCCCAACGGGTGCTGGCGATGATCGTCAACCTGGCGGGCGATATCGTGCAACAACGCATTGCCAGCGTCGAAGACCTGGACGAAGGCGTGCGCCGGGGGCTGGGTTACCCGCAAGGGCCATTGGCCTGGGGGGACAGCGTCGGGCCCCAGCGGTTGCTGACTATCCTGGAGCGCATGACTGAACTGACCGGTGACCCTCGTTACCGACCTGGCCCGTGGCTGCGCCGTCGTGCGGCACTCAGCCTGTCGCTGTGCCATCCCGAACCGACCCTGACTTGATCCCTTAACGCTTAGGAAACTGCCATGCTCAACGCTTATATTTTTGCAGGGTTGCGCACGCCTTTCGGTCGCCACGCTGGCGCGCTGGCGCCCGTGCGGCCCGATGATCTTGCGGCCCATGTGATCCGGGAATTGCTGGCTCGCTATGCCATCCCTGGCGATGCCATCGAAGACGTGATCCTTGGTAATACCAACCAGGCCGGTGAAGACAGTCGCAATATTGCGCGTCACGCTGCGCTGCTCGCCGGTTTGCCTGTGACGGTGCCGGGGCAGACGATCAATCGGCTGTGCGCCAGTGGGCTGGCCGCGGTAATCGATGCCGCCCGGGCTGTTACCTGTCAGGAAGGCGAACTGTTCGTTGCCGGCGGGGTGGAGAGCATGTCCCGTGCTCCCTTCGTGATGGCCAAAGCAGAGGCGGCCTACAGCCGCGATTTCACAGTGTTCGACAGCACCATCGGCGCACGCTTTCCCAACCCGAGGATTGTGTCCGAGTTCGGTAACGACAGCATGCCGCAGACCGGCGACAACGTGGCCCAGGAATACGGCATTGACCGGGCCCAGGCCGATGTTTTCGCTGCGCGTTCCCAGGCGAATTACCATGCCGCACGCCAGCGCGGTTTCTTCAACGACGAACTCCTCAGTGTCAGTGTCCCTACTAGTCGGAAGACGCCGCCCAACCTGGTCGAGCAAGACGAACACCCACGCCCACAATCCGACCTTGCGGCCCTCACGCGCCTAAGCCCTTTGCACGAAGGTGGTGTGGTCACCGCCGGCAACGCTTCAGGTGTAAACGATGGGGCGGCGGCACTGCTGATCGGTACTGCCGCCGCCGGTGAGCGCCACGGGTTAGTGCCTATGGCGCGAATTCTCTCGAGCGCCGCCGCAGGTGTTGCGCCGCGCATCATGGGCGTCGGCCCGGTGGAGGCGATCAACAAAGCCTTGGCCCGCGCCGGCCTGACGCTGGCGGACATGGATATCATCGAAATCAACGAAGCGTTTGCCAGCCAGGTGCTGGGTTGTCTAAAGGGGCTGGGCCTTGCGCTTGACGATCCTCGGGTCAACCCCAACGGTGGCGCGATCGCGGTGGGCCACCCACTGGGTGCCTCAGGCGCGCGCTTGGCGCTGAGTACCGCGCGGGCGTTGCAGGAAAGCGGAAAACGCTTCGCCGTGGTCAGTCTGTGTATCGGTGTCGGCCAAGGGCTGGCGATGGTTATCGAGCGCGCGTGAACGCTCAAGTAAAGGTGAAATGACATGGGTGCTTTGACTGGATACCGCGTGCTCGACTTGAGCCGTGTACTTGCCGGGCCCTGGTGCGGGCAAACCCTCGCCGACCTCGGCGCGGAAGTGATCAAGGTGGAACGGCCAGGCGTCGGTGACGACACCCGCGGCTGGGGGCCGCCCTGGATGAAAGGCCAGAGCGACGAGCTGACCTCTGAGGCCTCCTATTATCAGTCGACCAATCGCGGTAAGTTATCGGTGGCGCTCAACTTGGCCAGCCCGGAAGGGCAGGCGTTGGTACGTGCCCTGGCGACCGATTGCGACGTGCTGATCGAAAACTACAAGGCTGGTTCCCTGGCCAAGTATGGGTTGGATTACGCGTCGCTGGCGGAGTTGAACCCACGCTTGGTGTACTGCTCCGTCACCGGTTTCGGGCAGACCGGCCCGCGTGCTGCCGAGCCCGGTTACGACTTTATCGTGCAGGGCATCGGCGGGCTGATGAGCATCACCGGGGAACGCGATGACTTGCCCGGTGGCGGACCGCAAAAGGTCGGCGTGGCTTTTTCCGACCTGATGACCGGGTTGTATTCCACGGTGGCGATCCAGGCGGCGCTGCTTAGCCGGGAAAAGACCGGGCTCGGTCAGCATATCGATATGGCGTTGCTGGATGTGCAGGTTGCCACCCTGTGCAACCAGAGTCAGAACTTCCTGGCCTCCGGCAAGCCGCCTGGGCGATATGGCAACGCTCACGCCAATATTGTGCCGTATCAGGTATTCCGCGCCAGTGACCAGGACTTCATCATCGCCTGCGGCAACGACTCGCAATTCGTCGCGTTGTGCGAGGCCATTGACCTCGCACACCTGCCTGAAGATCCACGTTTCACGCGTAACGCCGACCGGGTGGCCAATCGCGAAGCGATTATCGAAATCTTGTCTCGGCATTTCCTTGAGGGGCGCGCGCAGGCATGGATCGACCGTATTCACCCTCGGGGTGTGCCAATAGGCGCGATCAACAGCATCGACCAGGCGCTGGATGAGCCTCAGGTCAAGGCGCGCAATATGCTGGTGACGATACCCCATCCGCTGAAGGCCGATTTCGTGACCGTCGGCAGCCCGATCAAGATGTCGGGTACGCCGGTGGAATACCTGCGCCCGGCGCCGATGCTCGGTGAGCATACGGATGAAGTGCTTAAGCGTCAGTTGGGGTTGGACGACGAGCGCCTGGCGCAACTGAAGGCCAGCGGCGTGATTGAGCAGTTGGGCGAGCGCTGATTCGCTTTCCCGGCGCGCCGAACGCGAGCCGGGCTCTTTTTTTTGCAATGGAGTTTTCCATGAAAGTCCTCGTAGCCATCAAGCGGGTGGTCGACTACAACGTCAAGGTCCGGGTTAAAGCGGACAACTCAGGCGTCGATCTTGCGAATGTAAAAATGTCGATGAACCCATTCTGTGAAATCGCCGTGGAAGAAGCCGTACGCCTGAAAGAGAAAGATGTTGCGACTGAAATCGTCGTCGTCTCCATCGGCCCGTCCACCGCTCAAGAGCAACTGCGCACCGCGCTGGCTCTGGGTGCCGACCGCGCCATCCTCGTCGAATCCGCTGAAGACCTGACGTCCCTGGCCGTTGCCAAACTGTTGAAAGCGGTTGTCGACAAGGAACAGCCTCAGATGGTGATCCTCGGCAAACAAGCCATCGACAGCGACAACAACCAGACTGGCCAGATGCTGGCTGCGCTGACCGGTTACGGTCAGGGCACCTTCGCCTCGAAAGTCGAAGTCAGCGGCGACAGCGTTGCCGTCACCCGCGAAGTCGACGGCGGCGCACAGACGGTTTCCCTGAAACTGCCGGCCATCGTTACCACCGACCTGCGTTTGAACGAGCCGCGTTATGCGTCCCTGCCAAACATCATGAAAGCCAAGAAGAAGCCTCTCGAAG
>NZ_AKJR01000207.1:0-55163 GCF_000282235.1 Pseudomonas sp. GM24
CATGGGTCTGCTGTCCGATGGCGGCGTACACAGCCATCAGGATCACCTGATCGCCATGGCCGAACTGGCGTTCAAGCGCGGCGCCGAAAAAATCTACCTGCACGCCTTCCTTGATGGCCGCGACACGCCGCCGAAAAGCGCGGCATCGTCGATCGAGCTACTCGATGCGACCTTCCAGGCGCTCGGCAAGGGACGCATCGCCAGCATCATCGGCCGTTACTTCGCCATGGACCGTGACAACCGTTGGGATCGCGTCGCTCAGGCGTACAACCTGATCGTCGATGGCAACAGCGAATTCAACGCTGCCACGGCGCAGGAAGGCCTTGAAGCCGCTTATGCCCGTGGCGAGAGCGACGAATTCGTCAAAGCCACGTCCATCGGTGAGCCAGTGAAAGTCGAAGACGGCGACGCCGTGGTGTTCATGAACTTCCGCGCCGACCGTGCCCGTGAGCTGACCCGCGTATTCGTCGAAGACGACTTCAAGGATTTCGAACGCGCACGCCAGCCGAAACTGGCCGGTTTCGTCATGCTGACCCAATACGCCGCCAGCATTCCGGCTCCGTCGGCATTCGCCGCGGGCAGCCTGGAAAACGTGCTGGGCGACTACTTGGCGAAGAACGGCAAAACCCAGCTGCGCATCGCTGAAACCGAAAAATACGCCCACGTGACCTTCTTCTTCTCCGGCGGTCGTGAAGAACCGTTCCGGGGCGAAGAGCGCATCCTGATCCCGTCGCCGAAAGTCGCCACCTACGACTTGCAGCCGGAAATGAGCGCGCCGGAAGTCACCGACCGTATCGTTGAGGCCATCGAAAACCAGCGTTACGACGTGATTGTGGTCAACTACGCGAACGGTGACATGGTCGGCCACAGCGGCGTGTTTGACGCAGCGGTGAAGGCGGTGGAATGCCTCGATACTTGCGTCGGTCGCATTGTCGAAGCACTGGAAAAAGTGGGTGGCGAAGCGCTGATTACCGCTGACCATGGCAATGTCGAGCAAATGGCCGATGAATCCACCGGCCAGGCGCACACCGCGCACACCACCGAGCCGGTGCCGTTCATTTATGTCGGCAAGCGCGACCTGAAAGTCCGTGAAGGCGGCGTGCTGGCGGATGTGGCGCCGACCATGCTGAAACTGCTGGGCCTGGAAAAACCTGCGGAAATGACCGGCACTTCTATCCTGGTCTGACCTCGATCGCCAAAACACCGCAAAACCCTGTGGGAGCTGGCTTGCCAGCGATAGCAATCTGACAGCCAACATCTATGTTGAATGTGCAGACGCCATCGCTGGCAAGTCGAATCGTCGCACCGCAGCTCCCACAGTGGTTTATGGAGTTTTCGAAATGGAATTCGGTGTATTGCTTGGTCCAGTTATCACACAGCCCCAATTGGGCGTTTTTTTTGCAGCCTCGGGCGGGCATACTAGGCCGTCCCTTACCCTGGTGCCGCCCGCCTCTATGCTCCGCGTCCTGATCGCCCTCGCTCTGACCTGCCTGCTCCAACCGGCCTTCGCTGACGAGCGCGCGCAAACCCAACAGCAGTTGGACGCCACGCGTCAGGACATTGCCGAGCTGAAAAAGCTGCTGAGCAAAGTCCAGGAAGAAAAGTCCGGCGTACAGAAAGAGCTCAAGGGCACTGAAACCGAGTTGGGCAAGCTGCAGAAACAGGTCGATGCGCTGCAGAAAGAACTGCAGAAAAGCGAATCCGAGCTGCAGCGGCTCGATGCAGAGAAAAAAAAACTCCAGAGCGCGCGCACTGAACAGCAGCGACTGATCGCCATTCAGGCCCGAGCGGCCTATCAGAACGGTCGGCAGGAATACCTCAAGCTGCTGCTCAACCAGCAGAATCCCGAGAAATTCGCCCGTACCCTCACCTATTACGATTACCTGAGCCAGGCCCGCCTGGAGCAGTTGAAGAACTTCAACGAAACCCTGCGCCAACTGGCCAATGTCGAAAAAGACATTGCCGCCCAGCAGGCGCAATTGCTGGTGCAGAAAAGCAGCCTCGATACCCAGCGCGACGAACTGGAAAATGTTCGCAAGGAACGTCAGCAAGTCCTCGCCAAGCTCAACGACGACGTGAAGGCCCGCGATCAGAAACTCGCCGCCCGCGAGCAAGATCAGGCAGACCTGTCTAAAGTCCTTAAAACCATTGAAGAAACCCTGGCGCGCCAGGCCCGTGAGGCAGAAGAAGCGCGGCAGAAAGCGCTGATCGCCCAGCAGGAAGCGGAAAAAAAGCGTTTGCGTGAGGCGCAGGCTGAAAACAGCGACGCCCCACGAAAACCAGTCAGATCCACTCCCGGCGCACTGGTTTCCAGCAGCGGCGAGACCTTCGGTGGCCCTTTTGCTGCAACCCGGGGAAAACTTCCTTGGCCGGTTGATGGTCGACTGCTGGCACGCTTCGGCGAAAGCCGTGGCGACGACGCCCGGACCAAGTGGGACGGCGTGATGATCAGCGCCTCCGCCGGCAGCCAGGTGCATGCCGTGCATGGCGGTCGCGTGGTCTTCGCCGACTGGCTGCGCGGCGCCGGGTTGCTGGTGATCCTCGATCACGGCAACGGTTTTCTGAGTCTTTACGGTCACAACCAGACGCTACTCAAGTCGGCTGGGGACGTGGTTAAAGCCGGTGAGTCGATCTCCACTGTCGGTAACAGTGGCGGTCAGGACACACCAGCGCTGTATTTCGCAATTCGTCAGCAGGGTCACCCGAGTGATCCAGCACAATGGTGCCGCGCGCAAGGATAAGCGTGCCGCCTAATTCAGGAGTTCGTTCGACATGCTGCATTTGTCCCGCCTTACCTCGCTGGCCCTGACGATCGCTCTGGTGATCGGCGCGCCTCTGGCGTTTGCCGCGCAACCGGCCCCGGCCGTCGCTCCGGCAGGCACTGCCGCGACCTCCAAGGCACCGCTGCCGCTGGAAGAGTTGCGCACCTTTGCCGAGGTCATGGACCGGATCAAAGCCGCTTACGTCGAGCCGGTGGACGACAAGACCCTGCTGGAAAACGCGATCAAGGGCATGCTCAGCAACCTTGATCCGCATTCGGCCTATCTGGGCCCGGAAGATTTCACCGAGCTGCAGGAAAGCACCAGCGGTGAATTCGGCGGTTTGGGCATTGAAGTCGGCGCCGAAGACGGTTTCATCAAAGTCGTCTCGCCAATCGACGACACCCCAGCGTCGAAGGCCGGCATTCAGGCCGGCGACTTCATCGTCAAGATCAACGGCCAGCCAACGCGCGGCCAGACCATGACCGAAGCCGTCGACAAGATGCGCGGCAAGATCGGCCAGAAAATCACTCTGACGCTGGTACGCGATGGCGGCACGCCGTTCGACGTGACCCTCGCCCGCGCAGTGATTCAGGTGAAGAGCGTCAAGGCGCAATTGCTGGAAACCGGCTATGCGTATATCCGCATCACCCAGTTCCAGGTCAAGACCGGCGAAGAGGTCTCCAAGGCTCTGGCCAAGCTGCGCAAGGACAACGGCAAGAAGCTCAACGGCATCATTCTCGACTTGCGCAACAACCCGGGCGGCGTGTTGCAGGCGGCGGTCGAAGTGGTCGACCACTTCATCACCAAAGGCCTGATCGTCTACACCAAAGGCCGCATCGCCAACTCCGAGCTGCGCTTCTCGGCCACCGGTAAAGACGAAAGCGAAGCAGTGCCGATGGTCGTGTTGATTAACGGTGGCAGCGCCTCGGCCTCGGAAATCGTCGCCGGCGCCCTGCAGGATCAGAAACGTGCCGTGGTCATGGGCACCACCAGTTTCGGCAAGGGCTCGGTGCAAACCGTGCTGCCGCTGAACAACGACCGCGCACTGAAGATCACCACGGCGCTGTACTTCACGCCAAATGGTCGCTCGATCCAGGCGCAGGGCATCGTTCCGGACATCGAAGTGCGCAAGGCCAAGATCACCAGCGAGGCCGATGGCGACTACTTCAAAGAAGCCGACCTCCAAGGTCACTTGGGCAACGGCAACGGCGGTGCGGACAAACCGAGCGGTTCCGGCGGCAAGGCCAAAGCGATGCCGCAGGATGACGATTACCAACTGGCCCAGGCCCTGAGCCTGCTCAAAGGCCTGAGCATAACGTCCGGCCGTTGAGGATGTCACTGCGTTTCGTCTTCGTTCTGTTGTGCTGTCTGGCGGGTGCTGCTCACGCAGAGCCCGCCAGCCCAAAGCCACACAAAGCCTTCCTGACACTGATCATTGACGACCTGGGGCAAAACCTGCCCCGGGATCGCCGCGTGCTGGCCCTGCCCGGCCCGGTGACCACGGCGATCATGCCCGACACCCCACACGCCACCGAGTTTGCCCGCGAAGCCCATCGCGCTGGCAAAATCGTCATCCTGCACATGCCGATGGACCCGGCCACTGGGCCATATGCCTGGCACCCCGAACTCCCGCTCGAAGAACTGGAAAAACGCCTGAACGCCGCGTTCAAAATGGTCCCCTATACCGCTGGCATCAACAATCACATGGGCAGCCGCATGACCGCGCAGCCAGTGGCGATGGCATGGTTGATGGGCGAATTGCAGCGCCGTCACAAGTTTTTCGTCGACAGCCGCACCAGCGCACAGACCGTCGCCGCGCAGCAGGCGCAGAAGATCGATCTGGCGAGTGTGTCACGGGACGTGTTTCTCGATGACGAACGCACTGAAGCGGCGATCTACACGCAACTGCAAACTGCGATCAACCTGGCGCGCAAACAGGGTTCGGCGGTGATGATCGGCCATCCGTATCCGCAGACGCTGGCGGTGCTGGAGCGCGAATTGCCGAAGTTGAAGGCTCAGGGCATCGAGTGGATCGATATCAAACAGATGATCAGCGTACGCAGCAATCGCGCCATGGCTGGCCATGGCAAGGACGGCGTGTATCGGTAGCACTTTGTGACGCTGACACATACATAGTTACCACCCGACAACCATCCCCTTTCCCGATAGTGCGACCTGCAACAGGTCGTGACGCCCTCGCGTCGCTTTCAACTATCAGGAATCATCATGACTATCGAAGACAACACCGCAGCGCATCCCAAGCAGATGGAACCGATCATGCAGGACAATCTGCTGATCAACTTCACCACGGAGTTTCACCGGATCTGGAGCACCAACGGTTCAAAAGCAAAACCCGCCACGTTCTGGCGCCCCACCCCTGCTCCGGATGCATTGCCAGGCTACTTTCCGCTGGGCGATGTGCTCATTCCCGGCGACACCAGTATCAATGGCGAAATGGTCGCCGCCGTGGTCTGCGAGAAAGATATGAAAGGGGCCGTAAGCCCTAACGGAAAGGCACTGGCCCGCCCTGTCGATTTTGAACTGGTCTGGAAAGAAACCGGAGCGCCGAGTGTCACGCGCATGTCGATCTGGCGACCTTTGGCCCCTGTCGGTTACGTCGCATTGGGGCTGGTGTGCTCCAACGATCACTACAAACCTTCGTTGAACTCGGTACGCTGCGTCAGGCTCGACCTGGTTATCGCAGCGAACGTCGGCGAGCTGATCTGGAATGACAAGGGCAGCGGTGCCAAGCTCAGTTTCAGCGCCTTTGGCATCGAACCGTCGACTGCCGCCGCAGGCGACATCCATTTTGCACCCGGCACCTTCGTGGGCGTCCAGGGCTACAGCAAGCCTGCTACGCCTTCAACGGCTTACGGCTTGCGCATGCAAATCCCGCTGCAAGTCAGCGCATCGCCGCAAATTCCAACCCTCACCGGCTACGCGAAGCCCGCCGCACGCGAACCCGCCACAGTCACCCAGATTGCCCGGCTGCCATGGTTTGCAGTGCGAGATCATGTTCATTCCGGCGAACAATTTCGCAATTCGCCCTACTACGAACTGAAAAGAACTGACGAATACGTGCTCATTGGTCACGAGCACAATGAATCGGACAAGTATCGGGCCGTCAAATGGACCGCGCCACGTTCGCAAAACGCGGTGACGATGCGTATGTTCCATCGTTTTACTGCCATTGAAATCGTCAAAGCCTGGCCGACCGTGCCTCTCAGTGATATCCGCATTACAAAATTCTCAGCCTGCCTGCCGAAGACTTTGACCCACACCGAAACGTCTTCCAGCGGCTGGAACGAGCTACGACCTCAAGTGGTGATTGTCATGGCGCCGGAGCAAACCGCCGTCGCGGTTTATCAGCTGCAGAGCCATTACGAGTTGGTACGGGAAGACGGCACTCAAGTGGCGGTCGACTTTGGTTACACCGATGATTCCAGCGTTCTGTTGACGCAATATCCGCCGGAATCCGTCGAGGTCGTCAGTGGGTGCCCGCCACTGACGACAGACACCCCGGCAGCACCGCACATCGATGACGCCAACGCTAGCGCGCAGCAATCACCGGACCTGGCTGTCGCTATAGATAGCGCGCCATGATTTCGTCGACCACACCTTCCTTGCGCAACTGATCCAGCGCAGCCTGAAGCCTGGCGACGACTTCGTCGGAGACATCTTTGTTCAGCGCCAGGTACAACTCGGCACTGTTGAAGCGCAGCACGGTCTTCAGGCCGGTGACCCCATCCTGCCGAGCCAGATAGCGCCCGGCAGGATCGCCGGTAGCCCACAGATCAATCTGTCCATTGACCAGTTTCTTCGCGTTGTCCTGATCGCGCAGCACCACAATCGGCTTCAGGCCTTGTTTGGTCAGTGTCTCGGCAATTGCGTCGCCCTTGTAGGCACCGACCTTGTACTTGCGCGCGTCATTGAGGGTTTCCAGGGTGATCTTGCTGTCAGCCTTGGCCAGCATGATCCAGTCATCAGGACCGATGGGGCCAACCCATTTGAAGAGTTTTTCGCGGTCCGGCAAGCGCGCCATCACAAAGGCGCCATAACCGGGGTTTTCCAGCGCGAGCTTATAGACACGCTCCCATGGAAAACGCAGGGTCAGGCTATAGGTGACGTCGGCACGCTTGAACATCTCGCGCACGATATCGGCGGCGATGCCATTGATGTTCTCGCCTTTGGCGAAGTTCTTGCCATCTTTCGCCATGTTGTACGGCGGGAAATTTTCGGTGAGGAGCACCAGATCGGTGTCGGGACTGGTTTCGGCGCGGGCCGTGTTGATGAACAACATCGAGGCGCTGGCGAGAACAAGAAGCAGGCGTTTGATCATGTCGGGCTACCGGAATCCATGGCGTGCCCAAGAGTGCCTTGGGTGCGCCATGGTGTCCACTGGCCTGTATCGATTTTGAGCTTAGCGCATCACGATGCCGCGTTTGGCCATGTAGGCCTTGGCTTCCTGAACGGTGTATTCGCCGAAGTGGAAAATACTCGCCGCCAAGACTGCGCTGGCGTGGCCTTCGAGAATGCCGTCGGCCAGATGCTGCAAGTTACCGACACCGCCGGAAGCGATCACCGGAATGCCCAGCGCATCACTGATAGCGCGGGTGACACCGAGGTCGAAGCCGTTTTTCATGCCGTCCTGATCCATGCTGGTCAGCAGGATCTCGCCAGCGCCGAGGCCTTCCATTTTCTTCGCCCACTCAACCGCGTCGAGGCCGGTTGGCTTGCGCCCGCCGTGGGTGAAGATTTCCCAGCGCGGGGTTTCGCCCGGGCCGGAGACCTTCTTCGCATCGATGGCGACAACGATGCATTGCGAGCCGAAATGCTGCGCGGCTTCGCCGACGAACTCAGGGTTGAACACCGCCGCGGTGTTGATCGACACCTTGTCCGCGCCGGCATTCAGCAGATTGCGAATGTCTTGCACGGTACGCACGCCTCCGCCGACAGTCAGCGGGATAAACACCTGGCTGGCCATGCGCTCGACGGTATGCAGCGTGGTGTCGCGGCCATCGACGCTGGCGGTGATGTCGAGAAAAGTAATCTCGTCGGCACCCTGCTCGTCATAACGACGGGCAATTTCCACCGGGTCACCGGCGTCGCGGATGTTTTCGAACTTCACACCTTTGACGACCCGGCCGTTGTCCACGTCCAGGCAAGGGATGATGCGTTTGGCCAGCGCCATGGTCAGTCCTCAGCCTTTGTACGAATCGCAGAAAGCTTGCGCTTCGGCGACGTCGAGGGTGCCTTCGTAGATCGCCCGGCCAGTGATGGCGCCGATGATGCCTGGCGCCTTGGCGTCGAGCAGCGACTTGATGTCACCCAGATTGTGGATACCGCCGGAAGCGATCACCGGGATCTTCGTGGCAGCGGCCAGCGCAGCGGTAAACGGCACGTTGCAACCCTGCATCATGCCGTCTTTGGCGATGTCGGTATAAACGATCGAGGAGACGCCGTCGGCTTCAAACTGCTTGGCCAGATCAATGACCTGCACGGTGCTGATTTCAGCCCAGCCATCGGTGGCGACAAAACCGTCTTTGGCATCCAGACCGACGATGATCTTGCCCGGGAACGCACGGCAGGCCTCAGCGACGAAGGCCGGATCTTTAACGGCTTTGGTACCGATGATCACGTAGCTCACGCCAGCCTTGACGTAGTGCTCGATGGTTTCCAGCGAACGGATGCCGCCGCCGATCTGGATCGGCAAAGTCGGATAGCGCTTGGCGATGGCCGTCACCACTTCGCCGTTGACTGGCTGGCCCTCGAACGCGCCGTTCAGATCGACCAGATGCAGACGGCGGCAACCGCCCTCCACCCACTTGGCAGCCATGCTCACCGGGTCATCGGAGAACACTGTGGAATCTTCCATGCGGCCCTGGCGCAGACGTACGCAGGCACCGTCTTTAAGATCGATAGCGGGAATAATCAGCATCTGGCAAACCTTCAAATTTGAATGTTCAGCTTGGCTCGGAAATCAGTTTTTCTCGAGCGCCCACAGGTCGCTTTCGATGCTTTCAAACCGCTCTTTGAGGTGGGTCTGCACATCGAAAATCGCCCTGTTGTAATAGTGCGGAGCAATTTCGCGGGTAAACAGCTCAAGAATTTCCGCCGCTTCGAACGAACCCAGGTCCAGTTCGAAACGGTCTTCCATGAACCGCTGAATCTTGCGATTGGCCTCGTTCTCCTGCTCGGGAGTGAGGGTCAGGATCGGCGGTTTGGACTTCTTGGCAGCCATTTACCAGCGACCGTCCCACGCGGCGAAGTTCTGCAGCAATTGCAGGCCATGGGTATGGCTTTTCTCCGGGTGGAACTGCACGGCGAAACGCGAGCCATCGGCCAGCGCCGCAGCGAAATCGACACCGTAGTGACCGCCGCCAACCACCTGCCGCGCATTGGCGGCAGCGATGTAGTAGCTGTGCACGAAGTAGAAACGCGCCATGTCCGGAATGTCGTGCCACAACGGGTGGCTGACCTTCTGCTTCACCTCGTTCCAGCCCATGTGCGGGACTTTCAGGTGTTCGCCGTCTTCATGCAGGTCTTTGCCGAAGAACTTCACCGCACCCGGGAACAGGCCGATGCAGTCGACGCCGTCGTTCTCTTCGCTGGTGTCGAGCAAGGCTTGCATGCCGACACAGATGCCGAGAAAAGGACGATCCTGACTGACTTCGCGCACCAGCGAGTCGAAGCCGAGGCGACGGATCTCTGCCATGCAATCGCGAATTGCGCCAACACCGGGGAACACCACGCGGTCAGCTTCACGAATCACCGCCGCATCGCTGGTGATCAGCACTTTACCGGCACCGACGTGCTCGAGGGCTTTGGCCACCGAGTGCAGGTTGCCCATGCCGTAATCGATAACTGCAACCGTCTGCATTACAGAACGCCTTTGGTCGATGGCATTTGCCCGGCCATGCGCTCATCCAGCTCGACGGCCATGCGCAGTGCGCGGCCGAAAGCCTTGAACACGGTTTCGATCTGGTGGTGAGTGTTGGTGCCACGCAGGTTGTCGATGTGCAGGCTGACCAGCGCGTGGTTGACGAAGCCCTGGAAGAATTCCTGGAACAAGTCAACGTCGAAACCGCCGACGGTGGCGCGGGTGTACGGCACGTGCATCTGCAGGCCTGGACGACCGGAGAAGTCGATGACCACGCGCGACAGCGCTTCATCGAGCGGCACGTAGGCATGACCGTAGCGACGGATGCCTTTTTTATCGCCAATGGCTTTGGCAAATGCCTGGCCGAGGGTGATACCGACGTCTTCCACCGTATGGTGGTCGTCGATATGCAGATCGCCCTTGCATTCGATATCCAGGTCGATCAACCCGTGACGGGCAATCTGATCCAGCATGTGCTCAAGAAAAGGAACACCGATATCAAATCGGGCCTTTCCGGTGCCATCAAGGTTGATCGAGGCTTTGATCTGGGTTTCCAGAGTGTCGCGCTCGACAGACGCCTTACGTTCGGCCATCACCAGCTCCGCAAAATCATTGGGCGAAAAAGGCAGCCATTATAGGCACGCGGGGCCGAAACAGAAACACGAGAGGTGAGATGGCTGACGGATAGAACGCCCGGCTGTCGCGGGTAGACATGTCCATACAAGCCATTACAGGTACCCCAAAACGACTGTAGGAGTGAGCCTGCTCGCGATGAGGGCCTGACTATCAACATTTCTGTGACTGTCAGACCGCTATCGCGAGCAGGCTCACTCCTACAGGGGTACTGCGTTTTTACTTAGTGAAACAGTACCGCCGTTTTCTGCAGGGTCACCCACACACCCCACGCCAACGGAATACCCACCACCAACCACGCAGCGATTGCCAGAGGCTTGCTGCCCGGCGCGGCTTTCCACTCCAGAACCGTGCTGGCATCAGCACCCTTGTCATGGCCCAGCGCCTGTTCGGCCGCCAGCTCAGCGTCGGTCATGAAGTACTTGTCGGCCACCGGACGCACCATCAGGTTGCACAGGAAACCCAGCACCAGCAGGCCGGCAAGGATGTACAAGGTGATGTCGTAAGCGGCAGCGCGTTCAACGCCGATGCTCAGCTGATATTCACGCAGGTAGTTCACCAATACCGGACCCAGCACGCCAGCCGCCGCCCAGGCGGTCAACAGACGACCGTGGATCGCACCAACCATCTGCGTACCGAACAAGTCGGCCAGATACGCCGGAACGGTGGCAAAACCACCGCCGTACATCGACAGAATGATGCAGAACGCCGCCACGAACAGCGCAACGTTGCCCAGATGGCCCATGTTCGGAATCAGCGCATACAGGGCAAAACCCAGCGCAAAGAATACGAAGTAGGTGTTTTTACGACCCAGGTAGTCCGAGAACGAAGCCCAGAAGAAGCGACCACCGATGTTGAACAGGCTCAGCAGACCGGTGAAGCCGGCAGCAATCGCCGCGATCGAAGCCAACTGGCCGGCATCGAGCTGGCCAAACGGCACATCAACACCCAGCAGTTTGCCGCCGAACACTTCCTGCAACAGTGGCGAAGCCATGCCGAGGATGCCGATACCGGCCGATACGTTCAGGCACAGCACCAGCCACACCAGACGGAATTGCGGGGTTTTCCACGCCACATTCACGTGCACGTGACGGTGGGTGATCATCGAGTTCGAGGCTTTCTTCGCCGGAGCGGTCCAGCCTTCAGGCTTCCAGCCGGTTGGCGGCACGCGGTAAGCCAGAGCGCCACCAATCATGAACACGAAGTAGATCGCGGCCATGGCCACAAAGCTTTGCCAGACACCGACACCGGTCGGCGAAGCGAAGTGGCTCATCAGCGCAGTCGCCAGCGGTGCACCGACCATCGCGCCGCCACCGAAGCCCATGATTGCCATACCGGTGGCCATGCCGCGCTTGTCCGGGAACCACTTGATCAGGGTCGAGACCGGTGAGATATAGCCCAGGCCGAGACCGATACCACCGATCACGCCGGAACCGATCCACATCAGCCAGATCTGGTGGGTATAAATACCCAGCGCCGAGATCAGCAGACCGCCACACCAGCACAGTGCCGATACCACGCCAGCCTTGCGTGGCCCTGCGTGTTCCAGCCAGCCACCCCAGATCGCTGCCGAGCAGCCGAGGAAGATGAAGAACAGCGTGTAGATCCAGCCGAGCATGGAGATCGGCCAGTCGCATTGCGACGAGAACACTTGTGCGATGAAGCTCATGTCCGGTGCGCAAGCCACCGGAGCGGTAACGCCCAGCGCCTTGGACAGCGGCAACCAAAACACCGAGAAGCCGTAGGCCATGCCGATGCACAGGTGGATGGCCAGAGCGGCAGGTGGAACCAGCCAACGGTTGAAACCGGGCTTGGCGATGATGCGTTCCTTGGACAGGAACGCGGGCTGATCGGCTTTGAAGCCGTCCGCCGTGATGCTCGTGCTCATTGTGTATCCCCCAATTATTAGTATGGTTCGCCAGCCACTGTTCACCCCCGGCCTTTATGCACGCAGGCATGACCGTTTTTTTGGGTGAAGCTCCTTGAAGGCGCGACGTTAAGTCGCAGAAGGACGGACGAACGGGCGAAGGTTACCATTTGCACGTGACAGAAAAACCAAACTGATATCACCTTTTTTATGTCATCTGTTCTCGTACCACTCAGGAAAGCGCCATGCCGATCATTGTCCAAGCCCTGAAAGACGCCAGTTATCAGGATCAGCAGGATTTGCAGAAGATTTATCGCGATGCGCCAGAATGGCTGTTCGCGCCATTTTCTGCGGAGGCTGACCTGATCGAAGGTGCCCTCGCGGACGGTTCTTTTATCGCTGGCCGCTTCAACGACCGCTTGCTGGGCGCCGGCATTCTGCAAAGGCATCAAGACGTCTGGTACTTGTCCCATTTATGCGTGCGAAAAGTTACTCGTCGCCGTGGGGTCGCCGAGAGACTGGTGAACCAAGCGCAGAAAATGGCGTCGCAAGCGGGGGCTGAACTGCGCTTGCTGGCCCCTTTGGAACATCCCGAGGCGCAAGCACTCGCCGCCAGGTTGCAGATACCGCTGGACGTCCTGGCAACATGACGTCACAACGAACCGGGCAATTGCAGCGCTATACTCCCCGGCTAAATTACGAATTCGACTAACTACAAGGACTCGCCCATGAAAGCGTTCGGCAAAATCCTGGGTCTGGTACTTCTCGGGCTGTTGCTGATCATTGTGGCGGCAGGTTTTGCCCTGACCCACCTCTTCGATCCCAACGATTACAAAGACGAGATCCGCCAGATAGCCCGTGACAAGGCCCACATCGAGCTGACGCTCAATGGCGATATCGGCTGGAGCCTGTTCCCGTGGCTTGGCCTGGAATTGCACGAGGCCAGCGTCGCCACCCTGGTCAAACCTGCCGAACCGTTTGCCGATTTGCAGATGCTCGGCCTGTCAGTGCGGGTGCTGCCGCTGCTGCGCCGCGAAGTGCAGATGAGCGATGTGCGCGTCGAAGGCCTGAACCTGCGCCTCAACCGCGACAAGGACGGCCACGGCAACTGGGAAGACATCGGCAAGGTGCCGGCCCCGGCCGGAGCAACGCCGCCAGCCGCTACTGCAGGCCAACCGGCCAGCGAAACCCCTGTTGCGGTGGAAAAGCCACCGCAGCCGATCCGCCTCGACATCGATAGCCTGACCGTCAACAACGCCCGCGTTGAGTACAACGACGAGAAGACCGGCAAGCAGTTCAGTGCCGAGAGTATCCAACTGAGCACCGGTCCGGTTCACGACTCGACCAATATTCCGGTGAAAGCCACTGCCTTCCTCGGCACCAACCAGCCGGTTCTGCGCGTGCGCACCGAACTCACCGGCGAGTTGCGCATCGAGCGCGCCCTGCAACGCTACAAGTTCGAGGATATGAAGCTCTCTGGCGAACTGGCTGGCGATCCGCTGCAAGGCAAGACCATGACCTTCGCTGCCCAAGGTCAATTGTTACTGGATAAAGCCGCGAACGTCGCCGAATGGACCGGCATCAAGATTTCCGCCAACCAGTTGCGCGCGCTGGGCGAACTGAAAGCCAACGACCTCGACAAGACTCCGCAGATCACCGGCGGTATCTCCATCGCCCAGTTCGATCTGGCGAAGTTCGTCGACAGCATCGGTCAGAAACTCCCGGCCATGGCCGAAGGCAGTCTGAGCAAGGTCGAACTGGTCAGCCGCGTGGCGGCCACGCCAAGCAGCGTCGCCTTCGACAACATCAACCTGAAACTCGACGACAGCAGCTTCAGCGGCCGCATCGCTGTCGAAGACTTCGCCAAGCAATCGCTGCGCGCCGTGCTCAAGGCTGACACGTTCAACGTCGACCGCTACCTGCCGCCGAAATCGGCGCAAGCCAACAGCGCCACACAAGTGCGTCAGGCCGAAGTCGCCAGCACCGAGGCCGATGCCATGGCCGGTGCCGGTTCCACACCGTTGCCGGACAAACCGAGCAAAACCGCCTGGAGCACTGAGCGTCTGTTGCCGGTTGAACGCCTGGCCAAACTCGACGTAGACGCCGACCTGACCTTCGGCCAGTTGACCCTCGACAAATTGCCGATTGAAAACGCCGCACTGAAAGCCACCGGCCAGGGTGGCCTGCTGACCCTGACCAACCTGAGCGGTGAACTGTACAACGGCGGCTTCGCAGCCAACGGCACCCTCGATGTACGCCCAAGCGCACCAGTACTGAATCTGCAGACCAGACTCAACCGCGTGCCTGTAGAAAAAATCCTCGAAAGCCAAGGCAAGAATCCTCCGGTCAAAGGTCTGGTGACCCTCACCAGCAACGTGACCGGCAGCGGAAACAGCCAGCAGGCACTGATCGACACGCTTAACGGCAACGCCAGTTTTGTGATCAACAATGGCGTGCTGCTCAACGCCAACCTTGAGCAGCAATTGTGCAAAGGCATCGCCACGCTTAACCGCAAAACCCTCAGCGGCGAGCCACGCGGTAAAGACACGCCGTTCCAGGAACTCAAGGGCAACCTGACCTTCCGCAACGGCATCGCCAGCAACCCGGATCTGAAAGTGCGCATCCCCGGCATGACCGTCAACGGTGATGGCGACATCGACCTGCGCGTGCTCGGCATGGACTACCGCGTCGGCATCATCGTCGAAGGCGACACCAGCGCCATGCCGGATCCAGCGTGTCAGGTCGGCGAAAAATTCGTCGGTGTCGAATGGCCGCTGCGCTGCCGTGGCCCGCTGGAGCTGGGCGCCAAGGCCTGCCGCGTCGACAACGATCGCCTCGGTCAGGTCGCGACCAAACTGGCCGGCGACAAGCTCAGTGAGAAGATCGACGAGAAACTCGGTGACAAGGTCAGTCCGGAACTGAAAAACGCATTGAAGGGGCTGTTCAAGCGATGAGAGCGGAGCAATTTTCCACGGCGGTGCTGGATTGGTTCGACCGCCACGGCCGCCACGATTTGCCTTGGCAGCAAGACATCAACCCGTATCGGGTGTGGGTGTCAGAGATCATGTTGCAGCAAACCCAGGTCAGCACCGTGCTCAATTACTTCGACCGCTTCATGGCCGCGCTGCCGACGGTTGAAGCGCTGGCCGAAGCGCCGGAAGACGAAGTGCTGCACCTGTGGACCGGCCTCGGTTATTACACCCGAGCGCGCAATTTGCAGAAGACCGCGAAGATCATCGTCAGCCAGTACGGCGGCGAGCTTCCGCGTGACGTCGAAAAGCTCACAGATCTGCCAGGCATTGGCCTGTCCACCGCTGGCGCCATTGCGAGCATCAGCATGGGCCTGCGCGCGCCGATTCTCGACGGCAACGTCAAACGCGTGCTGGCGCGCTTTACTGCGCAAGAGGGTTATCCCGGCGAGCCGAAGGTCGCCAAACAGCTGTGGGCCAACGCTGAGCGCTTTACGCCGCACGATCGGGTCAACGCCTACACCCAGGCGATGATGGATCTCGGCGCCACGCTGTGTACGCGCAGCAAGCCAAGTTGCCTGCTGTGCCCGCTGGAGCGTGGTTGCGAAGCGCACATGCTCGGCCTCGAAACCCGCTACCCGATTCCCAAGCCGCGCAAAACCATCCCGCAGAAGCGCACGCTGATGCCGATGCTCGCCAACGGCGAAGGTGCAATTTTGCTTTACCGTCGCCCTTCGAGCGGTTTGTGGGGCGGCCTGTGGAGCCTGCCGGAACTCGATGACCTCGACGATCTGCAACATCTCGCCGCTCAGCACTCGCTGACCATGGGCGAGCAGCAGGCGCTGCCAAGCCTTGTCCACACCTTCAGCCATTTCCAGCTGTCCATCGAACCCTGGCTGGTTCAGGTACAGGAGGCCGCCCATCACGTGGCCGAGGCCGACTGGCTCTGGTATAACCTCGCCACCCCGCCGCGCCTGGGCCTCGCCGCCCCGGTCAAAACCTTGCTCGAACGCGCGGCCGCCGTCTTGAATGCAGGAGATTCGCCATGACCCGCACCGTAATTTGCCGTAAGTACAAAGAAGAACTGCCCGCACTGGACCGCGCTCCTTTCCCGGGCGCCAAAGGTCAGGATATTTTCGACCACGTCTCGGCCAAGGCCTGGGCTGACTGGCAGAAACACCAGACCCTGCTGATCAACGAAAAGCGTCTGAACATGATGAACGCCGAAGACCGCAAATATCTTCAGGGCGAAATGGACAAGTACTTCTCCGGCGAGGAATACGCCAAGGCCGAAGGCTACGTTCCGCCTGCAGAGTAAACCCCGCAAAATCGGGGGTCGGATCGTAAGCGACGGAATTAATTTAAGAAATTTTAAAAAAGTCGTTGACGTAAATCCGAAAAACCCTTTTAATGCGCCCCGTTGCCCAGATAGCTCAGTCGGTAGAGCAGGGGATTGAAAATCCCCGTGTCGGCGGTTCGATTCCGTCTCTGGGCACCAAATACCGAAAACCCTGAATCGCAAGATTCAGGGTTTTTTTATGCCTGCGATTTGCTGAGCCACACCTCACCCCTCTCCCAGTGCTTTTGCTGGCCATTATTTTGATGTTAGGCTCCGTCAGCTTTTTACGGCAGGTCATTGCTGACTGTCGAAAATAATCGCCGCGTACTTCAGTCCTGATGACCGGCATTTAACGCATCACTCAAATAACGCACTCCGCGCCCCGGAACCCTCGGAACCTACTGAGGTTATTGCTGGCAGCAGGAGAGTTGCGTCTGCGAGCAGGATCGCTCGCAGAACCAAGCCCCCTCAGAAAGTTGTCATGGAGGACAAGACCTCAGCGCAGGTCATCTGCTGTTGTTTCAACTGTCAGGCAAGCGACAGCAAACACTGACCCGGCATTCAACACTTGTTTGAACTGTCGCGTCACAGCGCCCTGTGCCCTCGCGAAAAAATCAAACCTGTATCAACTCGCCCACGTCCGGATCTGTGCGTGCGCTCGGCACGCATTGCATCATCGAAACAGCCAACAGCTCCCACAAAAAAATACAAAGGGAGCCGATACGACAGGGATGTAAACAATGACCGAAGTCCTACAACACACTAATAAAACCGTTGAGTCGTTAGTTGAACAGGAAGTCAGAACTTTCAGTTTTGATACGCAACAAGCAACGCTGCTGCACACTTTCTCTGAAGAACTGGCGGCCATGGGCGGGCCACAAGCCGCAGGCGCAAAGTCCAAAGCCTCGCTGGCAGCGACTGAGTTGAAGTTTTCGTTTTCCAAGGATCAATGCGAACTGCTTGGCGCTTATTCCGACGGCCTGGTCTCCCTGCTGATTTTTGAGGGGATGCAAAAAGTCACCGACACCAGCCCTCCGGATGAACTGCCCGACCTGGCCGCTCTGGAGAATCGTCACGACGTACTGTGTCTGGCGGCACGTAATCAGATTCTGTTGAAACTGGTGGATAACAGCTCCTTTGCCTACGACATGGACAACGAAGGCAAACTGGTCCGGCTCGTCGCCAACTTCAAGGGCGGTGGACTGACCAAAATCAATGACGAACCGGAAATCAAAGAGCTCAGCTCCCATTCCGGTCTCGCCCTCGGCCCGCACACCGAAGCGCCGTACTGGTGCGCTGTGAACGCGCAAGACGGGCATTCGCCCTCGCCATCGTCGTTGATCCTGTCGGCGCTGTGGAATCCAGGCCTGGAGCCCACCTCGGTGATTCCGTTGCCGCCCCTGCTGGACGAAATCGGCGTCACCGGATGCCTCGCACTCACAACGGGCAGCTTCCAGTTCACCCGCAGCGACTCTTTCGTCAACGGCAAGGGCGAAGACGGTCGTAATGTTTCGATTCTGGAGTTCGATGACAACGTCGGATTCGCCGCGCGATTCAACTCGTACCGTTTTTCCGTCAACGACAACGCCTCGGACTTTGTCAAAGAGGCTTATTCCGCACTTTGCCAAAGCGTGGGTAAAGCAACACCGGTTCAATACACACTGACGCAAGAGTCGGCCATGGTGATCAATAACGTCCGGGCCCTGCATTGTCGCGATGTCATCAAAGACAATCGACGTGTATTGGTGCGCATCTTCGGCCTGTCGAAGTTCTCGTCCCCAATTGTCATTTCAGACGATCCGCTGCTGATACAGGGCTGAAACTCACTGCACGCAAAGCTGTTGAATGGCCAGTCATGTAAATGGCTGGCCAATAACTATAAAAGGGAAAATGTAATGGCTTGGGATGTAATTGGCATGTTGGCGCTCGTGGCTTTTTGCGCCGGTTTTTTTGATGCGATTGCCGGGGGTGGCGGTTTGATTACTTTGCCTGCCTTGTTTCTGGCCGGCGTCGACCCGATCAGTGCGATCGCCACAAACAAGTTTCAGGCCGCGTCGGCGACTATTTCGGCCACGGTCACTTTTGCCCGCAAGGGCATGATTGAATGGCGGGAGGGGCGCTTTCTGGTTATCTGCGCATTCCTGGGAGGCGCCAGCGGGGCACTGTTGGTCAGTTCAATTGATAAGCGCTATCTGGAAGTGTGCGTGCCCGTGATGCTTATTCTGGTGGCGATCTACTTTGCGCTCTCGCCGAAACTGGCCAATGAGGATCGACGCAAACGAATCGGCATTCTGCTGTTCTCGTTCACCGTGGCGCCGATTCTGGGCTTCTACGACGGCATTTTCGGTCCGGGTGTAGGTTCATTCTTCATCGTCGGTTTCGTGCTGCTTTGCGGGCTTGGCATGATGCGGGCCATGAGCTTCACCAAATTGGCCAACGCGTCGTGCAACCTGGGTTCGCTGTCAGTCTTCATCACCAAAGGCGTGATCATCTGGCCGATCGCGATTGCCATGGCGCTGGCAGCCTTCCTCGGCGCACAACTGGGCGCAAGAGCGGCGGTCCGGGTCGGCCCACGCTTGATCAAACCCATGTTGATCGTGGTCTGCTGCGCCTTGGCGATCAAACTGTTGAGCGTGGAGACCAATCCATTGCGTGTGGCAGTCCTGCACACCTTGGCGGCCCTGTGATCAATCGGTTGGCGCTGACCGGCGCGTCTCGACTTCGGTCTCGATTGCAGTTCGACGAGGCGCCAACCGGCCCTGAGTTTTTCTTTGCGCAAACCTTCGCCGGCTACCAACTGGAAGGTCGCGTATTGGCCGGCTCCGCCGCAGAAGCGTCAACGCCAAAGGTGCTGGCCATTCACGGCGCCCGCTCTGACTATTCGCGACTCAACGCCATCCTGTATCCCTTGCAGGCGCAGGGAATAGCCAGCCTGAGCTTCAATCTTTCCGGCCACGGTCCCGACACCGACGTTGCCCTTGAAGACACTTCACTGACGCACAACCTTCAGGAGGCTTTGCAGTTTGCCGGTCATCTTGGCGGCGAACTCAGCACGGTGATCGGTCACAGTCTGGGCGGTGCACTGGCGCTCAAGGTGGCGCAAGCGCATCGCGCTTCAGTCAGGCGCATCGTGCTGTTCTGTCCCGCCCTGTATGCGGAGGCAGCCTGGCAGCAACCGTTTGGATCACCCTTTAAAAACGCCATTTCGGTGCCTCACGGTTTTCTCGATTCGCCATCGCTGGATTTCCTGCGTACGTTCGACGGGAAGGTCTTGCTGGTGATCGGCGAATACGATGGCCTTCGATCAACCACGTTTGGCGGGATTCCCGGTACGTCTGCCGGGACGCAGCAAATGGGCGCGCGCGTGATCAATAGCGCCATTCCCTATGAGGTCATCGAGGCCATTGAAAAGAGTCTGGATCCCCATCAGTTCAGAAAAATCGTACTGCCGGGGTGCGACCACGCTGTATCAACGTGGCTCAGGGAAAACCCGCCGCGCGCAGCGGAATTGGCGAGCGAGATAGCGCAGTTCATCAATACCGGAAACAGGTCCCAAGCGTCATGAATCAAAGGAAAACCCGCATCCCCCTGCCCCACCCGCCGCCCTATCGCCCAAGTCGTGTGACTTACTGGCTGACTGTTCTCGTTGCTCTGCTGATCACTTTAGCCATCGGGTTGTCGATCTGGATGCTGGTCGACAGCTGGATCAGCGGCTCTATCACCACCAATAACCGCGGCCCGCGCAGCACTTACACCCTGGCCCAGCAACCGCAGCAGTTCTGGTTCGAGTTTGTCTGGCAGAGCGTTGGCACAGTGTTTCTGCTGGCAGTGGGTGTGTTCGGCGTGTGGATCTATCGCAAGGCTCAAGAGCCCGTGCACACGCCAAAGAGCAAGCGCCGCGCAAAGAAAACCTAAAGCGTATTGATGTAATCGATCGGCAGCAGAACCGTATCCAGCGCGGCATCCACTGGCAGAGATACGACGGTGATGACCGGGCAGACAATCATCATGTAACAGACGATCGCCGCCGGCATGCCATCGCTACCACCACCACGCACACCCAGCAGGTGAAGGTTGCCATCAACCCCTCGGTAGTACTGGGCATCGGACAAACCGTCATTCAAACGCCCGATAAACGTTCCACAGCCGGTCAACTGCGATACCAGGCCGATGACACAAACAGCACGCAAAATCCCTTTCAAACCAGCGCTTCCTTACATCACAAAACAGGAGGCGCGGGATTGTACCTGCGCCTCGACTTTGCAATCACATCCATCGCTATCCAGCGTCATTCCAGTGGAACACCAGATTGCGCGCCGTGCCGCTGCCAACGTCGGTCACATCATGCCGCGTTTCGCCTTTGCGCGTGGCTACCACCGTGTACTTGCCGGGTGGTAGTTGCACGTATACCAACGGGCCCGTCTGGTTGAGCGTCAATATGGTTTGCCCTGGCGACTTTTGAATCATCACATCAACATCAGCGGTGTACTCGTCTTGTGCGCCCACAGCGAACGTCATGTGCAGGTTGTAACCGCCGGTTTGTTGAATGGCCTTCGCCTCATCCTCACCAATCCCGCCGGCCAGATAAGCGATGCCGTTCTGTTGTTGCTGCTGAACTTGCACCCCGGCACTGTCGATGGGTTCAAGACTGGCTGCCTGCAACATCACCGGGAACAGCAATGCGGCGACGGCGGCGATGGGCAGCATGAATGAAAGAACGCGTTTCATGATCACGACTCCCGGGTTCTTGTAGAACCCAACCATTACTCCTTTTAGATTTTGCGTATCGGGGCGGGTTTTAGATTGTTTGGAACTTGGCGCGTGTACGAAACGGACTACAGACCATGACTCTCTGACGCCTCTTTCAGCGGCAACGTCCTGCAACATCAATCCCTTCTTCCGTCCCAGTTAACCGGCTCGCCCGACATACCCACGCGGCGACTCTTGGCATGCTTTGACGCCTGTATCCAACGATGTGGAAGAGCCGATGAGCCCGCTAAAACCTGCTGACACGCAAGACCCGAAAATCGATTCGTTGCTGGGGGAGCTGGGCGAACTGATTCGCCAGGCGCGGCAAAAAGTGCTGCGTGCGGTGGACACGATTCAAGTGCAGACCTGCTGGCAGATCGGCAGGCATATTGTCGAGTTTGAACAAGAGGGAGCCCAGCGTGCGGGGTATGGAAAACAGTTACTGGCGTTGTTGGCGAAGAATCTGACGGCGCAGTTTGGTAAAGGATTTGACGATCGTAATCTGCGATACATGCGCAGCTTTTATCAGTTGTTTCCAATTTGGAACGCAGTGCGTTCCGAATTGAGTTGGACCCACTATCGTCGGCTTTTGGGCGTGACCAATGAAAAAGCCCGCCATTGGTACATGGACGAATGCGCCAACCTGAACTGGTCAAGCCGCGCCCTCGACCGCCAGATCCTCACGCTCTACTACGAGCGGCTTCTCATGAGTCGCGACAAAGCCGATGTGATCGAAGAAGCCACCACCAACATCGAAGCGCTGAAATGCAACCCGCGTGAATTCATTCGCGACCCCGTCATGCTCGAATTTCTCGGTCTGCCCTCGGCAGGCAAGGTCAGGGAAAGCGGTCTCGAACAAGCTCTGATCGACCATCTGCAGGGCTTTCTGCTTGAGCTGGGCAAAGGCTTTTCCTTTGTCGCCCGCCAACAACGCATCAGTACCGACGGCGTCGATCTGTACATCGATCTGGTGTTCTACAACTACCTGCTCAAATGCTTTGTGATCATTGATCTCAAACGCGGCAAGCTCAGCGCCCGCGATGTCGGGCAGATGGACATGTATGTGCGCATGTACGACGAACTCATGCGCAGCGAGGGCGACAAGCCGACAGTCGGGATTATTCTGTCTGCCGAGAGCAACGACTCGGTGGCGCGCTACTCAATGCTCAAGGGCAATGAGCAACTGTTTGCCAGCAGTTACAAGACGATCCTGCCGAGTGAAGACGAGTTACGCGCGGAGCTCAATCGCGAGCAGGCGTTGATCGAAGAGCGCAGGCTCACTCAATCCACCGAGTAAAACTTGCGGATTGTTGCCGGGCGGCGCTGAGACTATCGTTGTCAGCTTACTCTTCAAGGTCGAGCGTCATGAGCTGTCAGGACACGCCCGTAAGGCAAGGCATGCAGTCAAGGTCGCCAACCTTGCCTGCTGAGCAAGGTGAGCCTTTCAAAGAAGCTGCCGCCGACGGCTTTGCACTCGGCGGTTTCATCTGGCGTCATTCCCTGCCCGACTCGCAACGCCCGGTGGTCATCATCAACGCCGCTACTTCCGTGCGCTGCCGCCACTACTCGCGCTTTGCGGCTTACCTGTTCGCCAACGATTTCGACGTGATGACCTACGACTACCGCGGCATCGGCGAATCACGATCCGCGTCGATCAAAGGCTTGAAAGCCTCGTGGACAGATTGGGGCACAGTGGATTTCGAAGCGATGCTCAAACGCGCGCAACGAGAGTTTCCCGGTCAGCCGATTGATGTGGTCGGCCACAGCTTCGGCGGTTGCGCGGCAGGTCTGGGCGAATCCGGGCGGGTTATCCGACGGCTGGTCATCGTCGGTGCGCAGTTCGCCTACTGGCGCGATTACGCGCCCGAACATCGCTGGCGCATGTTCGGCAAATGGCATGTGGTGATGCCGTTGCTGACGCTGTTCTGCGGCTTCTTCCCCGGCAAGCGACTCGGCTGGCTGGAAGATACGCCGACCGGCGTTGTACGCGACTGGAGCACGCCTGCCGCGCGTTACGAACAGCGCCCAAGTGGTCGCGCGCTGATGAAAAAGACCGGCGCCCTGCCCTTCGCCAATGTCCGCGCGCAGATTCTGGCCATCAGCATCAGCGACGATCCCTACGGCACCATTCCAGCCATTGAACGCCTGCTCGGCTACTTCAGCAACGCGACAAAAACCCACCTGCGCATCGAACCGCAGGACATCGGCGAACAACAAGTCGGACATTTCGCCTTTTTTCGCAGCGCATACCAAGCCACACTATGGCCCATCGCTCTGACCTGGCTGCAAACCGGCGCACTGGCCCCCGACACACCCGGGCGGCAAGTCCCGCGCAGCTGAGCCCTCTCAACGCACGACGGAACACATCATGGCCTCCGCCAACAAGCAGCAGAAACGCGCCACCCGGGCCAAAGCCAAGGCCAAGCAAAACCGCACCAAACGCGCTGAAACGCCGGTCGAACTGGACCCGAACGACGACCGCATCGACTTCGAATCGGTGGACCTGACCGAGCTGTTCAAGAAAATGATCGACGCCGAGAAGATCAGCCAGCAAGCGCTGTGCAGCGCATTCCTCGAAGACCCGCTGCTGGAGCTGGTCTACGAACAGGAAGGCGAAGAAGGCGCGATGGATTTCATCCTCGCCGCACTGATCGAGTATCGCCAGTGGTCGCAGGAAACCGACGAAGCCGGCGCGCTGGCGTGGATCGAATCCCCGGCCTTCCAGGCCGACTATGTAGCGGCGTCCGACGCGATCGCCGCGCAAACCCAACAGAAGAACTGAGTTCCCATGGCATCCCTGAACAAGCAACAGAAACGCGCCAAACGCGCCAAGGCCAAAGCCAAGCAAATCCGTATGGTCGGCCGCAAGCCGCTGGAGCAGGACGAAGACCTCGACCACCTCGCCGAGCCGATCCCGGAATACACCCTGGCGATGTTCAGCAAAATGCGCGACGCCGAAGCCATCAGCCGCAACGAGATGCTGCTGACCCTGCTGCGCGAACTGGCGTTCGTCATCGTTGACCATCCAGAGTTGCTGGACATGGAAAACGCCGACAACGAAGGCATGGCCGCCACTCACCTGGCCGCCGACATGCTGATCGACTACCGCATGTGGTCCGAAGGCGTAACCATCGAAGAGGCCCAGGCCTGGCTGAGCGAACCGCAGTTCATCACCGATTTCGGGGTTGCGCTGGATGCTTATGGCAAGTCGGTGGAAGCACAGGAAGACAAGAGCGAATAAACATCGCTCACAAACAAAAACGGCCGCTTGTCATCACTGACAGCGGCCGTTTTGCATTACGCGTAACGGATCAGTTCAACACCACCGCGCCACGTTTTTCCAGCTTGCGACGGCGTGCTACCAACAAACCGGCTGCCACCACCATCAGACTCAGCAAACCAGTCGCGAGGATCTCTACGCGATGCGCTTCCTGGAACAGCATGATGGTCAGGGCCGCGACGATGAAGATGATCACCGCGTAGGTCAGGCCTGGGAACAGCCACATGCTGAAAACGATTTTCTCGCCGCGCGCCATGCGTTGTTTACGCATACGCAGTTGCGAGAACGCGATCACCAGGTACACCAACAGGGCGATCGCACCGGAGCTGGCCAACAGGAATTCGAATACCGCCGCCGGGGCCACGTAGTTGGCGAAGGTGCACAGGAATGCCGCGCCGGTGGACAGCATTACGGCCCAGTAAGGCGTACCGCTTTTGTTCACCCGCGTCGCCATGGCCGGTGCATCGCCACGCTTGCCGAGGGAGAAGAGCATGCGCGACGAGGTGTACAGCGCCGAGTTCAGGCAGCTGGTCACCGCGACCAGTACCACGATGTCGACGATCATCTTGGCGTTCGGGATGCCCATGCGCTCAAGCACGGTCTGGTAGGAGCCGAGGTTGGCCAGCGTAGGATCGTTCCATGGCACCAGGGCCACAACGATGAAAATCGATACGAGGTAGAACAAACCGATCCGCCAGATCACCGAATTGGTGGCCTTGGAGATTTGTTTGCCCGGGTTCTTCGATTCCGCGGCCGCGATGGTCACGATTTCGGTACCCATAAAGGAGAACATCGTGGTCAGAATCGCGCCCAGTACCGCGCCCATGCCGTTTGGCAGGAAGCCGCCGCTGTCGAACAGGTGCGAAACGCCGCTGACCTGACTGTTCGGCAGGAAGCCGAAGATCGCCGCCAGACCGAGGATGATGAAGCCGATGATCGCCAGCACTTTGATCAGCGCGAACCAGAATTCGAACTCGCCGTAATTCTTTACGCTGAACAGGTTGGTGACAGTCAACAACAGGGTGATGACCAGCGCGAACGCCCAGATGCCGACATCAGGGAACCATGCGTGCAGGATGGTTGCGGCGGCGTTGGCTTCCAGTGGAATCACCAAGACCCAGAACCACCAGTACAACCAGCCGATGGTGAAACCGGCCCAGTGCCCGATGGCACGGTCGGCGTACGTCGAGAACGAACCGGTGTCCGGCGAGGCAACAGCCATTTCGCCGAGCATGCGCATCACCAACACCACTAGGGTACCGGCGGCGGCATAAGCCAGCAGCACGGCAGGGCCGGCGGCAGCGATGGCGTGGCCGGAGCCAACGAACAGACCGGCGCCGATTACACCGGCGATCGACAACATGGTCACATGACGCGGTTTGAGCCCCTGTTCGAGGCCATTGGAGCTTGGGGTACTGCTCATCGAAACTACCTTTGCGAGGAAAGCGATTCAGTCCGTCCTGCCTGGTATGTTCTTTCTCGTAAAAAGAAACCAACAGGGCGTTCCGGATTCTGCACGCAATAAATGCGCCAAAATGTTTCAAAGTCTTCTGGCTCGGGGCTTTGCGCACGACCGGACGGTCATCGCAAGTCCTTGAGATTAATGGCTATTCGCCAGAGCGTTACCCTGCGACTCACTTTCAAGACGAATTGGCGCACCAGAAACACACTGAAAAAGTGTGTGATGCACAATAAAAGGGCGAATCAGGAACGTTCGGCCGGATAGCGCTTCCAACACCCCGCCAAAGCTGGCAACATCGCGCCTTTTTTTACGCGACACCCACGGGTTTGCACGATCAAACACCCGTTCGGTTGTTGATGGGGCGACAGTCTGCTGTGCCGATGCGACAACCTGCCACATGCCACCCGTTAACCGCTCGTAGCGCTGTTGGCTGCCATTGAAACGCTATGCTAGCTTGGCCGCCTCGCCAGGAAGGCCATCCAACAGCTGGAGCGCAACATATATGAGGAACGCACATGGCTGAGGCCACGCCCGCGCTTGAAATCCGCAACTTGCACAAACGCTACGGACAGCTTGAGGTGCTCAAAGGCATCTCGCTGACCGCCCGCGACGGCGATGTGATCTCGATCCTCGGTTCCTCCGGTTCCGGCAAGTCCACGTTCCTGCGTTGCATCAACCTGTTGGAGAACCCGCACCAGGGCCAGATTCTGGTGGCCGGTGAAGAACTCAAGCTCAAGGCCGCCAAGAATGGCGAACTGGTTGCCGCCGATGGCAAACAGATCAACCGTCTGCGCTCCGAGATTGGTTTTGTGTTTCAAAACTTTAATCTGTGGCCGCACATGAGCATCCTCGACAACATCATCGAGGCACCGCGTCGCGTGCTCGGCCAGAGCAAAGCCGAGGCGATCGAAGTCGCCGAAGCGCTGCTGGCCAAGGTCGGCATCGCCGACAAGCGCCACGCCTACCCGGCGCAATTGTCCGGCGGTCAGCAACAGCGCGCGGCGATTGCCCGCACGCTGGCAATGCAACCGAAGGTGATCCTGTTCGACGAACCCACCTCGGCGCTTGACCCGGAAATGGTTCAGGAAGTACTTAGTGTCATCCGCGCATTGGCCGAAGAAGGCCGCACCATGCTGCTCGTGACGCACGAAATGGGCTTCGCCCGTCAGGTCTCCAGCGAAGTGGTGTTCCTTCACCAAGGCCTTATAGAAGAGCAAGGATCGCCTCAGCAGGTGTTCGAAAACCCGCTTTCGGCGCGCTGCAAACAATTCATGTCCAGCAACCGCTAACGGAGCAACATGCATGCAGAATTTCAAGAAGGTCTTCCTGGCCGCCGCTGTCACCCTCGCGTTCAGCGCCGGTGCCATGGCTGAAACCCTGAAGATGGGCATCGAAGCGGCTTACCCGCCGTTCAACAATAAAGATGCCAGCGGTAACGTGGTCGGCTTCGACAAAGACATCGGCGACGCGCTGTGCGCGAAGATGAAAGTCGAATGCACTGTGGTCACTTCCGACTGGGACGGCATCATCCCGGCCCTGAACGCGAAGAAGTTCGACTTCCTGATCTCCTCACTGTCGATTACCGAAGAGCGCAAAGGCGCGGTGGACTTCACCAACCCGTACTACTCGAACAAGCTGCAGTTCATCGCACCGAAAAACGTCGACTTCAAAACCGACAAGGACTCGCTGAAAGGCAAGACCATCGGTACCCAGCGTGCGACCCTGGCCGGTACCTGGCTGGAAGACACCTACGCCGACGACATCAAAGTCAGCCTCTACGACACCCAGGAAAACGCCTACCTCGACCTGACTTCCGGTCGTGTCGACGCGATCCTCGCTGACAAGTACGCCAACTATGACTGGCTGAAAAGCGACGCCGGCAAGAACTACGAGTTCAAAGGCGACCCGGTCGTAGAAAGCGACAAGATCGGCATCGCTGTGCGTAAGGGCGATCCACTGCGTGAGAAGCTCAACGCCGCGCTGAAGGAAATCGTCGCCGACGGTACCTACAAAAAGATCAACGACAAGTACTTCCCGTTCAGCATCTACTGATCCTGACCTGTGGGACCGGCGCCGTGATTGCACGGCGCCGGCTCCCGACTTTGCCTGCCGCAATTTGAACAGAACTCCATGATTATCGACCTCTACGGATTCGGCCCGGCCCTCGCTGCCGGCGCGCTGATGACCGTCCAACTGGCTCTCACCGCACTGTGCCTGGGACTGGTGCTCGGCCTGCTCGGCGCCTTGGCCAAGACTTCCCCGTACAAGCCGCTGCAATGGCTTGGCGGCACTTATTCGACCCTCGTGCGTGGCGTCCCGGAATTGCTCTGGGTGCTGTTGATCTATTTCGGTACGGTCAACCTGATGCGCGCCCTCGGTGAGTTCTTCGGCAACCCCGACCTGCAACTCAACGCTTTCGCCGCTGGCGTGATCGCCCTGGGCCTGTGCTTCGGCGCCTACGCCACGGAAGTGTTTCGCGGCGCGATCCTCGCCATTCCCAAAGGCCACCGTGAGGCCGGCCAGGCCCTGGGCCTGTCGAAATGGCGGATCTTCACCCGGTTGATCATGCCGCAGATGTGGCGCATCGCCCTGCCCGGCCTGGGCAATTTGTTCATGATCCTGATGAAAGACACCGCGCTGGTCTCGGTCATTGGCCTGGAAGAAATCATGCGCCACGCGCAAATCGGCGTGACCGTGTCGAAACAACCGTTCACCTTCTATATGGTCGCCGCGATCATGTATTTGGGCCTGACCGTGCTGGCGATGACCGGCATGCACTTCCTGGAAAAACGCGCCGCTCGCGGCTTTGCGAGGAGCGCTTAATGAACTGGGAAGTGATCATCAAGTGGCTGCCGAAACTGGCGCAGGGCGCAACCTTGACCCTGGAACTGGTGGCCATCGCCGTGATTGCCGGTCTGCTGCTGGCGATTCCGCTGGGCATCGCCCGCTCTTCTAAGCTGTGGTACGTGCGTTCGCTGCCCTACGCTTACATCTTCTTTTTCCGTGGCACGCCGCTGCTGGTTCAACTGTTTCTGGTCTATTACGGCTTGGCGCAGTTCGATGCGGTGCGTGAAAGCGCGTTGTGGCCGTACCTGCGCGATCCGTTCTGGTGTGCGACCGTGACCATGACGCTGCACACGGCGGCGTACATCGCCGAGATCCTGCGCGGGGCGATTCAGGCGATTCCACCGGGCGAGATCGAAGCCGCGCGAGCCCTGGGCATGTCGAAGCCGAAAGCGATGTTCTACATCATCCTCCCGCGTGCCGCGCGCATCGGCCTGCCGGCCTACAGCAACGAAGTGATCCTGATGCTCAAGGCCAGTGCGCTGGCCAGCACCGTGACCTTACTGGAACTGACCGGCATGGCGCGCACGATCATTGCCCGCACCTATCTGCCGGTGGAGATCTTCTTCGCGGCGGGCGTGTTCTATCTGCTGATGGCTTACGTGCTGGTACGCGGCTTCAAGCTGCTGGAGCGCTGGCTGCGCGTCGATGCCTGCCAAGGGCGTTGATTCTTCCTACGTGCTGACGGGCGAGGACTTACTCGCCCGCTTCACGGCGCTGGATGCTTTTCTGACAACGCATCAGGCGTTATGGAAACCTCGGCCGTTCACTCACCGTTCTCTTGCCTGGGAAGCGTCCTGCCCGGAGTTAGCCTTGTGGCTACGCGGGCGCACTCTGGAAGACGCGGAAAACGCTCACAACCAACCTGCTGATCTTGTCGATGCGCCGGAGCCGTTTGCTTCATTGGCGGCTTTGTCGGCTGAGCTGAGCGCGGTCGGTGAGTTGCCGGGACATGCGCTGAAAGCTGCGGGCCATCGACTGAATGTCGATGTGCCGGGGCGCAAGTGGCAGCAGATCGAGGCGTTTGCCAGTCGATTGTCCTTTGCTTCGCAGCCGACGCACTGGCTGGATTGGTGCTCGGGCAAGGGTCATTTGGGGCGGCGCTTGTTGGGTTTGGGGCAGCAACTGACTTGCGTTGAATACGATCCGCTTTTGGTCGCCAGCGGTCAGGCATTGAGTCAGCGTCATCACCTCCATGCCTTGCACGTGGAACAGGATGTACTGGCGGCGAATGCCTCTGCCGTGTTGAGCGCGACTCACACGCCCGTCGCCCTCCACGCCTGCGGTGACCTGCATGTGCGATTGATGCAACTGGCCAGTGCTGCAGGTTGCCAGCAAATGGCGATCGCGCCCTGCTGCTACAACCGCATCAGTTGCAGCGAATATCAGCCGTTGTCCCACGCCGGACTGGCATCGCTCCTACAGCTCTCAGTCGAAGATCTGGCGCTGCCAATGAGCGAAACCGTCACCGCCGGAGCCCGCGTCCGACGTCAGCGTGACACCTCAATGGCCCGTCGCCTGGCCTTCGACCTGCTGCAACGGCAAGTGCGCGGCGTCGACGAATACCTGCCAACGCCCTCCCTGCCCAGCGCCTGGCTGGACAGACCGTTCGCTGAATACTGTCGCGATCTCGCAGCGCTAAAAGAGTTATCCACAATCGGCTCGCCAGATTGGCCCGCACTCGAAGCAGCCGGTTGGCTGCGGTTGGCCGAAGTTCGCAACCTGGAATTGCTTCGCGGATTGTTCCGACGGCCACTTGAGCTTTGGCTGAATCTGGATCGGGCACTTTTCCTCGCAGAACAGGGATACGTCGTACGCCTCGGCACTTTCTGCGAGGCCCCCCTCACACCACGTAACCTGCTGCTGTTGGCCGAACGCGAATAATTCATCGACTTCCTGTGGATAACTCTGTTGATGAATTCTTCGTGGATCCAATATCCATGCCTGTTTCGAGCCCTTAACAGCACTGGTCATTTTTTGTTCACATTGATAAAAAACCAATAAAACAGGGATTTGCGAACAAAATGAGAACGCGTCCACAAATAACTGCCTAAGCATGGTCTCGTGCCAGCCCGTTGTGCATAAGCCGTCAATCAAAACGACATAACCGCCGAAATTCACCGGTCCGAAGCGAATAATTGCGGCGCATCGCCAGCCTTGCTATACAAGTCCACAGCGTGCCGCCAGCGCGTCTCCAAACAAGAACAATCAGACCGACAGGAAGCGCCCGTGACGTTCATTTCTTATGCGCAAAATTTTGAAGACGTCCGCTTGTGGCGCGCGCTTAAACAGTTCGAGCACGGTTTCTACATCGACGTCGGCGCCAACGACCCCAGCCACGACTCTGTCACCAGAGCCTTCTACGACCACGGCTGGCGCGGCGTTAATGTCGAGCCGATGCAAAACTACTACGACGCGCTCTGCCAACAACGCCCGCGCGACGCCACCGTCCAATGCATCGCCAGCGACCAACCCGGCGAAACGACCTTCTACGGCATTCCCGGCACAGGCCTCTCCACCGCCGACCCAGCCGTCGCCCAGCAACGCAAAGACCTCGGCATGAACGTGCAGAGCCTCACGGTCAAGGCTCGCACGCTGACCTCGATCTGCGAACAATACGCCGCCGACCGCCCGATCCATTTCCTCAAAATCGACGTGGAAGGCCACGAAGAAACCGTTCTGCGTGGCATGGACTTCAGTCGCTTCCGCCCTTGGGTCATCGTCGTCGAAACTCCATGGCTGCGCGATCACACGTGGGAACACCTGATCACCGACGCAGGCTATCAATCGATCCTGTTCGACGGCCTCAACACCTGGTTCCTCGCCGACGAACACCACAACCTCAAACCCGCGTTCGACATCCCGCCGTGCAACCTCGACAACTTCCAACTGTGCAAAGGCCACGCCTTCGCTCACCCGATCAGCGCCAGCGAAGTCGACACCGCCCAACAACTGGCCAACGCTCTGCAACGCGCCGAACAGGCCGAAGCGCAACTGGCGGCCCTGCAAAACAGCCGCACATTGAAGGCGCTGCAAACGCTGCGAAATGTGCTGCGCAGGGCTTGATTCAGCCGGATGCAAAAATAGTCTGAATTCAGGGGTTTACAGGATCTTCCCAATCGCTATAATCGTCGCCCACACGCCGGTATAGCTCAGTTGGTAGAGCAACTGACTTGTAATCAGTAGGTCCCGGGTTCGACTCCTGGTGCCGGCACCACATTAGGCTACATTGCATTCCACCGAATGCTCTGGAAGCCCCGAAAACCCGCCCTTTGGCGGTTTTTTTCGTTCTAGGACCCTCTGTCGGGATCCAACAAAATCCCCCTTCCCCGAGGGTATGTTAGGGGTACTGCGATTTCCCGGTCAGGAGCGCGTACCCCTATGCCACGTCTAGCGATCCCCCTCAGCGACCTGCAATGCCGCACGGCCAAAACCCGCGAACGCGCCTACAAATTGTTCGACGGTGGCGGCATGTACCTTTTCGTCAAACCCAATGGCTTGAAGACCTGGCGCTTGAAGTACACCAAGCCCAACGGCAAGGAAGGTACGCTCATCATCGGCAATTACCCCATCGTTACCCTTTCCGTCGCACGGCGTAAGCGAGACGAAGCCAAGGCGTTACTGCTCGACAACCTCGACCCGATGGAAGAAAAGAAGAAGGCCAAGATCGTAGCCCAGCGAGCGGCACTGCTTTTCGAAACCGTTGCTCTGGAGTGGCACGCCGACATGTCCCGTCGCTGGACCGAAGGACACGCAAAAACCGTGATGAGCCGACTGCGTACCCACGTCTTCCCGCTGATCGGCCAACGACCGATCGCTGAACTCGATACCCATGACCTGCTAGAGATCACTCAGCGCATCAAGGAACGCGGCACCATGGATGTGGCGTTAAGGGTACAGAACTACTTATCCACCATCATGCGCGGGGCCAAAAGGGCTCGGCAGATCACCATGAATCCTGCACTGGATCTGGCAGGCTCGATTCACGCGCCGCGCACAGTCCATCGTCCGGCCCTCTCCCTCAACCGCCTACCCGAACTGCTACACCGTATCGACAACTACAACGGCCGCGAGCTGACGCGCCTTGCTGTGCTGCTGACTCTGCATGTGTTCGTCCGCTCCAGCGAGTTGCGCTTCGCTCGATGGAGTGAGTTCGACTTCCAACGCGCCATGTGGGAAATCCCCGATACCCGCGCTCCGATTGAAGGGGTACGCAACTCCACACGGGGGACCAAGATGAACGGCGACATTCAAATGGTTCCGCTATCGCCGCAGGTCATCGAAATACTGGAGCGCCTGCGAAGCCTCAGTCGCTTTTCAGAGTTGGTGCTACCGGGAGACCATAAGTACTGGAAGCCCATGTCCGAGAACACGGTGAACACCATGCTCCGCAACGTCGGCTATGACACCAGCAAGGACTTGTGCGGCCACGGCTTCAGGACCATGGCCTGTAGCGCCCTGCTGGAGTCCGGGTTATGGACCGACGCAGCCATCGAAAGACAAATGAGCCACAAGGAACGCAACCGCGTGCGCGCCGCTTATATCCACAAGGCCGAATTCCTCGAACAGCGCAGGCTGATCATGGCGTGGTGGAGCAACTACATCGACGCCAACCGTCATGGGCATGTGACACCCCACGAATTCGCTCACCCAGTCGGCGACAACATCACAGCCCTACAAAATAGCCGTGGCGCATCCAAACGTGGGTAAGCCTGTGAGATCACCGTTGTCCGCCCTTCCACGCGGGTCCATCCAAGCGGGGCTGCAAAGCCGCCCTGCTTGGATGGACCTCATTTAAAAAATCTAAAGCCCACGCAAATTGTCTGTGGAAAACCATAGATTTCCACCGGTGGATAATTTCATCCACAGCCGCAGAATTCCCGAAAATTCGAGCCTTGACCCAAATTATCCACAGGCGTAGAAAAGATCGGGCAAAGCGCTGTCTTTGACAGCAACCCAGGTAGCCAGAACCTTTAAGGCTACGCCACACAGTGGTGGTTCTCCCAAAGTGCGATTAGCGTCCGGCGGCTCGCACGGTCACAGCGATGTGATGGATGCCTACTTTTATCAATGTGCCCACTGCGGCAACTTCCCCCTTTCATAGCTGCCCTGCAGCAACCTATCCGCTTGGCCATTTCATTGAGCCAACCTGCGCCCGTCTCTTTCTCCCGGAAAGAGACGGGCGCTCCTACCGCTGCTGCAGCCCACCTCGTACAAGGCTTTGCGGCATTCCCCCTCGTGACAATCGGCGTGACAAACACCGAAGTCACCGGCAACAGCGATGCAGATGATGGTGCCGCAGCCCACGGAATGGACCGCACCTGACTGACAGTCAGGCATGCCCCGGTCATCGCATCACTGCCTTCACCCGACTCAGGATCTCGCGGTGCTGGTCTCGTCAACCAGTGCAGCCTCCACCCGCCACTTCCTCGGAAGTGCTCAGGAGGCCAGATCATGAGATGCCCAAGCTCCCGGTCGTAAGGAGCCGCCAGTCCCGCGTTAGTGGACACCCCTCACAGGTCGCAGGGGCCTTGATCCCTGATAACACTCAACACTCGTGGCGGGATGACGTGGGGAAGGCTTCAAAGGTTTGGCTTGAAGAGGAACTCGATCATGGGATTGGTGGGTAGGCGAGATGGGCCAAATTTTGGCTATGGACGGCAACTGAGATATGCCGGGCCACAGGCATTGAAAGATCTGTTTGGCGGTGGGCATTACGGGACCGTCAAGGCGCACAGTGATCGGTGGCTGGCATTTGTGCGGTGGTGTCGGTCGGAGGATGGCCCGGGGTTTAACGATGCGCGGCAGATTGATCGGCAGACCTTGCTGGACTACGCAGGGCATCTGCGCGAGCAAGTTGAACAAGGTGAGCTCGCCATCGCGACTGCACGCCTTTCGACATTGAACTGTTCCTGGCTGGAGTGCTGACTGGGTCGCATGCCAAACGCGAGCGGCACCTTCGCCAAGCGAAAGTCGTTCAAGCGGCAATCACTGAACGCTGGCACCGCAATAACCCGTGGACCTGGCAAAGAAAACATCTCGCCTGGTTTCTTTGTCGGCACCTAAACGAACACGCGGTGCCGACTCGCTATTATTATCTGCTGACTGTGCAATTTGTCGCTATACGCCTAAACAAACCTTGGCAGTTCAACACGCAGAACGAAACTCACCATACATCACAGACTTTAGGTGGCAATGACAAAAAAGGGGAAAAACCTGCAGGGAAAGGGCCAGAAGCAATTCTACCCAGCGGTCTACAGAAACACAGGCGATTCAGTTGAAAAAACGGATGACTCATTAACTTTTCAGCAACTGATTAGGGTAGCTTTTAGCCCTAAAGCGTATACTAAATCCCACTCATCGTACCTGCCTCTGGGGAGAGATGAGTACTTTTTGCGTATAATTCCTAAGCCTTAGCGCAAATGGGCTAAAAACGAAAATGCGGCCACTGAAGTCCCTAAGATTCAAGGCTTAAACCGGGGTCCATATTTACACTATTACTGCCAAAATTGGCAGTGAATTATCTATAAATTTTGGCATTAAATTCCACCAAGTCCGCCTAGGTTGACAGACCACTCAGGGGGCATGAATTTCACTAGACAGGTATATGAAAAGAGATAACTTCCCCAGTGCAATAATTTTAAAGCTAAGAGATCGCGTGAATAATTTTTGCTCTTATCCGACCTGTAAAATATCGACTCGCAGCGCGCACTCTTCTCCTGACAAGTCCAAAAGTACTGGCATTGCTGCACACATATGTGCCGCAGCAAAAAACGGGCCTCGTTACGACTCTAATATGTCAATGGCAGAGCGTAAAGATATATCAAATGCAATCTGGCTCTGTAGTAATTGTGCAACGATTATTGATAAAGACCCAGACAGTTATCCGATTGCATTACTGAAAAAATGGAAACATGATGCCGAAAATCGAATATCAGAAAACCATGGCCAACCTTTTCTAACACAGGAAGAGTATCTGGAACGGTTCAAAAAAGACCTGATAAGCCGAAAGGAAGAATTGATCGCCATAATGCATGGCAGCATCGCCCCCTCAGCAGAATCAAGCGCAAAATTAAGAGGGATCGAAGAGAAACTGCAAAATGTTGAAGCAAGCTATGAGCAGGAGTTAGACCTAAGAAAAAATATTGAGAACACACTGGCCAACCTAAAAAGTAGTCTGCCGGAAGAGGTTCTAAAGCATGCTCAAGATAAATTGGCAGATGGAAATACAGACAAAGCTCAAGAGCTACTTGAAAAAATTATTGATGACGGCGAGTCAAACCTGATTCAGGCCTATTTCACCAATGGCCAAATACTTGAAAACAAATTTGAGTATTCGCAGGCTTTTATTATGTATGAAAAGGCCGCGTTATTATCAAACTATGAACCGCTGATTGTGAGCTTTGCAGCCAAGCTAGCATATACCCTTGGCCGATTCGACGATGCGCTAAATTTGCTGGATAATGGTATCGAGTCGCTTGACCAAAATAGTAATGAAGCTGTTATTTTTTTAAATCAGCAAGGACTTATCCTAAGGGCCGTTGCTGAATACTCAAAAGCAATACAAAAATTTAAAACCGCACTAGACACCCTTGAATATCTAGCATCAGATGAAAGTTTCGAACTAATTCAAACTGTAAAAAGTAATTTAGGCTTGGTCTATGTGGATCAAGGAGCGTATCCATTAGCTCGAAGTGTTTATGATGATCTGGTAAAAATTGAAGTAGGACTTTATGGTGAAAACTCGGTAAAAGTATGTACAAGCTTGATGATGCTCGGGACAATTTGCGAAAAAGAGCGCGAAATTGAGGATGCTGAAGTTTTTTATCGAACAGCATACGAAATCTATGCAAAGGAATATGGTGATGAACACCCCGAAACAATTACTCCGCTGAATAACTTGGCGATGATCTATGTAGGCTCAAATCCAAAATTGGCTGAGACAATGCTAAAAAAGGCTTTGAGGCTGAGGCTTAAGTATTACGGGGAAATCCATTATAAAACTGCCACCGTGCTAAACAATCTGGCATCCTGCTACAAAGCTCAAAATAACCCGCTGAAAGCTATAAAGTTTTTCTCTCGTGCGCTTACTTCTACTCTTGCTTCTTTTGGTGATGATCATCCTGAGGCCTTAAGAATCAAACACAACATGGCATTAAGCATGAACGAGGCGGGCCAAGAGCCTCGTGCCTTGGAGCTTATGCGGGAGGTGGCAAACAAAAGAGTTAGTGTCTTGGGAGCCGAGCACCCACTTACCAAGCTGAGTTTAGATTGTCTACGCCAACTTGAGATATCAGCCAGTCCTGAAAAGCATCTTGAAGGATTGTTAAGCGCGCTCATGCAGGCCCACCATAAGCAACAGAACAAGCCGAGTTAAGAATTATTTCTTTTATTGAGAGCCATTTTAAACTCTCGACCAGCCTCAGCTTAAGAAAAAATCGTTTTTACACAGACCAGACATTTCACGATGGGGGGGGGATAATAAAAATCATACTAAATGAGCAGTTTTACTTGCACTCCAAAGGTCGGCGAGTAATTCGGGGCAGACCACGATTTCTGGCTTAAATGAATATGCAGACGCTAAATTAATCGTGGTCTGCCCCGATTTTTCCCATTCGGTATAAGCTGGTTTGAACTACAGGGACCTAGAGAAATAGTACGCCCCTCATCATGAGTTACACGTCTCAAAAGTTTCGAAGCCAACATTAAAAGAGGCAAACCTAGCACTCGTGTCTTTTAAAAACCTATTAAAAGACTTATCTGAAAAAAAACTCTTGGCAACTATAAAATTTTCAGTGTCACTTTGCAATACTGGAAACCCATCAAAAACACTAATCCTACCGCTAGACTCATTAAAATTAAATGAATACCTTACACAACCAATGGCTTCAACATCATTGCATCGATGTTTCCTAACACCTAAATACCCTTTCTTTATTAGAACTTCGGCAAACACATCATCAACGCTTATCCGAAGATCAACCAATTTAGGAAACAATGAATTTGAGGCCAAATAATCCAAAAGTCTCGCCTGCTCATTTTGTAGCAGACAGTACTTTAGCTGAACATAAAACTCCTCTGGACCACCATTGAAAGACGTAATTAAATATATCTCCTCAAAAGGCGACTCTTTGATTTCGTCCATTATGTAACTATTGAAAAAAGCACTAACAAAATCCTGCTTGCTAATTTTACTAAAGTACTTCTCTCGATCGTATATCACTAAGCAGGTCTGAGCGAGGCCCACTTGATATTTTGTGCGTTTTTTATTTTTTTTTCGAAGAGTGTGCAGAAAGGCTCGACGATAGTCGTCGATAGTATATTTTTTCTCAATCAAAATCTTAGTCTTGAAGGCCTTGCTCATCACACCCTGAGGTAGATAGGTAACCTCCTGAACGTTGAACTCACCTTTATCGTCCTTATGTATATAGCTTCCATCGATCACATTTTTTATGTAACCTTCTTTGTTTTTTAGTCGTGCGGATGAGTCATTATAGTAAAGCTCCGTAACTTCTATGCCTACACTAATACCGCCAACGAAATGTCTAGGATAGGTGACTATAAAGTCCGGCCTCTCGCTTTTTAGTATTTCGCAGTCATTCCCCTCTTTAAAAATCCGGGAAAGGATACTTAGCTCCTTGCGCTCTTTCTCAACAACCATACCAACCTCATTAAAATCTATAATATAAATAGTTTCCCACTTCGAAATAACAGACTCCCTAATCGCCTAGTTGCGGAGCCCTTTTCTCAGTGGCCGCATTCGATCCGTAACTGGCGTTCATCCTCAATATTGTGGTCACCGCCTCTAGCCCCAATCGCGCTAGCGCTTTTTGCCAAAACATTGATCTACGCAGCCTGGCCGTTACTCTACAGACGTGGCAAGGCTTATTGAGACTTAGTGCGCAACTGCCACTGAATTTGCCGTCGCGCCGAAGAATTGATGTCGGCAAACAGCATAGTGGATACGTTGGGCTCCAGGTTCTGCATAGGATAATCCCCAGAACGTTTACCGCCGATGACTAGTACCTTGACCGGTTTACTGACGTGTTTGAGGAAGTCGTGTCGGTAGCCTGTGGCCTGCTGGTAGTCAGCGAAATTCAGCGCATGCGATGGGCGTTTGAACTCGATCAGCAGGTATTCGCCGTTGAGATTCTCGTTGAGTAGAAGGTCGGGGCGCTTGCTCGCGAGTTCGCCCCGATATGTCTGGGCAAGGTAGTCCTCAACTTGGCGTCGCAAGGTTTGGTTCGAGCTGAACAACGAATACTCTGGACCGAAAATCCAGAAATTGTGTTCGATAGCCTTATGCATGGTTGATTCGAGAGTGTCGGCAATGTTAGCCAGTCTCTCCAGATGGTCAAGAAAAGTGGAGCGCGCCGAGGCTTGTTCGACTAAGAATGCCATGTCCGCCAAGCCGAAATCATTCAGAGATTCGGCCAGAGTGGCGACATCGCGGCGCTGGGCGTCGGCCAGATGCTCCACAACAGTTCGGTAGTCGGAGCGCTCCAGCGCTTCCAACACGACAAACACGATCGATTCGACTTTGTGGGACGGTTCGTCGTAGTACTTTTCTAATACCTTCTTTATGGCCCGATCCGCATAATCCCGCTTGAACCCGGGCATTGCGGCCAAGCGTTCATGTACTGCTTTCTGTAAGCGAGCATGGGCCATGCGGATTTCCGCCCCATGAGTCTCAGTGAAGGCTGAACGCAGCTTGCTCTGAACATACTCCGCGACTCGTTGAAACAGCTCACTGTTCTCTACCACCGAGTCCCAGCCTGCTGTGACATGCTCACTCAAACCATCAGCTTCGATCTCGCCGTACATTTTTCTAAGCAATTTGGGTGGGAAGTCATCGCATTGGTCGAGCCCAAAGAAGCTGGGCTTACCAACGGCTTTACCATCAACCATCAAGGTTATACCTGGCTCGCGCAAGCCGGTTTTGCCACTGCTGATCGAGAAGCGTAGCGCTATGTTGCCTGTGTCTGGCAGGCAGATGGCGTCCTCAGTATAAGAACCTTCCAGATCATCAATAGCCAAGGGCTTACCATCGATAACAATGGTGAAATCTTTTTGGCGTCCGTACTCCTGAATCAGAAGTTGGCGAAGCCGATTCGCGTCTGGATACACAAGTCCCTGATGGAGGCTGGATAGAGTTATCGTGGTGCCATGCTGTTCTTGGGAGCACGCCTCGACCTTTGGGCTGATAGGTAAATGTTCGATATCCGCCACTTGCTCCAGTTCCGCTAGGCTGAGGGTGAAGCAGACTTCGGCGCCGCGTGCTCTGGTAGCCAGTGTCATTACTGAGGCGGCCATGAGGCCGGCGAATTTGCCAACGCCCTTGCGACCCTTGATAAGGCGCTGCTTGCCGGCAGTTCGCTCCCCTCGTCTTACTCGGCGATCCGATGCGATTTTCAGGTATTGACTACTGAGCTCTTGGGCAGTCATGCCGGTTCCGTCATCCGCGATGATGATCGGTTCATCGCTCATAGGTTCTGGCAGGGTGATAGACACCTGCTCAGCATCGGCGTCCCAAGCATTGTCGACCAGTTCTTTAAGTGCCTTTTCAGTTGAAGAGTATTCCTGGCTCAATAGGGTTGCTAAGCGCGAGTCGACTTGAAAATGCAGCTTTTCCATCGTGCGGTTACATCCTTGTGCCCCGTCCCATCGAGCTAAAGAGGGCGCTGATAAGCGGGCTTCAATGTTTGGCGAACTGCCTTGGATACCTTTTAACCGAGATGAGCCTGTAGTGGCAATGGGCCGCAAACTTGATTTGCGCGGTTGGACATGCCGAAGCGCCCAAGGGGTTAATTTCAGCAGCGATGTCTACCAAGATCACCGCCGGTTTTATGGACACCTTGAATGCCCGCTCCAGGCCGAGGCTGTGTAAAAACGTTTTCGAGCAGCTTTGGTGGCCTGATTTGGAGCTAAAATCGCACGCCTATGCAAATCCCAGCTCTGCTGATTAGCCAAACGCTGGCAGATTTCGCAGCAGCGCTGACTTCAAAACGGTGCCTACGTTTTTACACACTCTGGGCCGTCTGCTGCCTGTCGCCACGGACAACTTTTGTCGGATTCCTGCCTATTCTCTACAGAGGGGATAATCGACAAGGTCCAAACTCACGAGGTTTACCATTCGTATACGGCTCTGAATGGTTTACTTGTAGACCGGCAACGTGCTGAGATCTAAAAAATCCCGAGTTCGACTCCACCGAACGCCATAACTAGCTGATTTATTTATAGTTACTTGTTGGGGTACGCCGAATTTTCCACCGAAATCCAGACGCCCGAAAATCCTGGCCTCCCCGAAACATACCGTTCGTCTGGTGCCGGCACCATACAAAACGAAGCCCCTGCAGAAATGCAGGGGCTTCGTTGTTTTCTGTAGCAGAAGTCTGCCCAAAGGTTTTAAGTGGTATCAAGCAGGATGCAGATCCCGCAAAACTTCCGGATGCTGGCGGGCGACCCTAAGGAGAGTTTGAGCCGCACCCGTCGGCTGCCGGCGACCCTGCTCCCAATCCTGCAAAGTCCGCAGACTCACACCGATCAGTTTGGCAAACGCACTTTGAGAAACGCCCACTTTGGCACGCGCTTCTGCTGCCGCAGAGAGCGGCACTTGAGTCACGCGCGCAGCCTTTCCAGCCTTCATCTGACGTACAGATTCCAGCAAGTCCTGCTGGAATTGCTCCAGTTCATCGACCATCGCTGATTTCCTCCTTCAGTTGCTTAAGGAAGGCTACGGGCAAGTTGTCGAGCTTTGCCTTGGTGTAGGCAATGAGCAACCAAATCGAGCCTTCAGAAAGCGTGTTGTAATAAATGACACGTGTACCGCCTCGCTTACCCATGCCGGTGCGAGTCCACCGCACCTTGCGCAAACCTCCACTGCCAGGCACGACATCACCAGCCAGAGGATTTGCAGCGAGCCAATTTATGAATTCATGGCGCTCACCATCGACCCATATGGCGTCTGCATAGCGCTTGAACATTTCCGTTTCGATGATTGTATACATGAACCTGACTATACGGCTACGCCGTACAAACAAACCATAAACGTTTATAGGGACAGATCGACGAAATGCATGGCGCGAAGCCTTGTGAAATCTGTTGTAACGACAAGCCACTACTAGCCACCGTTGCTCATTCGCCCCTCGCAAAGCTACCGTTCAGTTCGTCGCTGCCAATTCAGCGACCGGGCCTGAGAACCCGCGTAAGATACAGGCGCACCAGCGCCCAAAATCACGATTGCCGGCGCTTTTTTGTGCCCGCATCCACGTGTAATGGCGGCTGTGCGTGGGAGACCTTCGGGTCTGCCGGGTTCCTGTATCTCCGGTTTCTCAGCCTGCGCATAGCTGCCACCCTTTCGCCTGAGAACGAAAATGGCGGCTCTCATTTGATACAGGGAGTTCACAAATGAATGCCATTGATCCATCAGCAATTCACAGAGCTGCAGAAACGGTCACCTCACGACACTTCCTTACGGCAGGTGAAGCGAAATGACCGACTACCTCCATTTGAAAACCCCAGGCCTCACGCACTTTTCCTTCCAGGCCAATCAAGCGCTGTTCCGCACCAATCGTGGCGTTCCAGTGATCGCCGCTCTCTCGCACGCCTCACATTTACTTCACATTTCCAAGCTACTGACCGCAGATTCCACAGTCTCGCGCGATCCTGATCTTCACGCTTATGCCTCGCAGTATTTGCAGGAATTGAGCAAGGCGCTGATCGATGATGTGGTGAAAGTGATGGATGCGCCGCCGGACAAGCCGTTGATGTAAACGCCGGTTTCAGGCCCTCGCCGATGCGAGGGCTTTTTGCGTTTCAGACCTGACTGATCTCAAGCACGAACGAAATCTTCTGCTGACTCGCACTCCACACATAGCGCAAATGCTTGCCCTGCTTCGGAATGGATACCGCTGGAGGTCTAAACGCGGCGACACATTCGTGGCCCGGCAAGCGAACGCTGTTGTAGAGCAGTCCCCACGACTCGGTTTCGCGCAGTTGACGGGCGAATAGCTGAGACGGCCCGTAAGCCTCCGGATCCGGATTGTGCAGCTCGGGGTGAACGTGGCGAATATCGTGTAGCGGTTTAACCACCCGATTGACGTAAGTCCGCATGGTCAACTCGAGATCCGCTTCCCGAGTCGCCGCAAGAAATCGCTCCTGGTGATAACAGGTCTCGGCGATGGCCGCAGCCTGACTGCTCGCAGCGTAGTAAACGCCGAAGGTGCCGTCACAGAAACGACTGCGTTTGCCAATATGAGTAAACGCAGCCATCACCGGAGTCGAGCCGGGGCCAGAGAGTCGGTCTTCGGGTCGCACTCGGGCAAGTACCCCGGCCTGCTCGATCAGACGATCATTGGTCAGCGCTTCAATTGCGTAGGCAACTTCCAGATCTTCGGGATCGAGCACGTCTTCGAACAACGCAATCGGCGGGAAGCTGCTGTTGACGATCCGATAGGCTCGCGTCCACGCCACATCAACCAAATCGGGCGCCTTCAACCGCGTACCCCATCGAGATAGCGACGCACATCGGCGATGTCGATCACTCTCCCTGCCAGCATGTAATCCAATGCAGTTTGCCCGTTGAACGGCGCCGCTGTGTTTGGACTGCTAACCCACGTATAGGCGCGCTCACGGTTATTGCTGAAGATGATGCTCAACGCCTTGTGAATGCCCATCAGGTAGGAGATGCGCTCAAGGGTGTCGTTAGGCAGACGTAGGTTCGGCAGGTGTTTGTATTTGTAGAAAGTGGTGTTGCCGACGCCGCCCAGCAGCGTGCGTTGCTGCTCTGCGCTGCAGCCCCAACGCTCCATAAGGTTGAAGAAGAACTTCAGCGCAACGCGGCCGGCTTCGGGGGCGTCGAGTTGTTCGCGTGGAGTGAGGGCTGGGGATGAGGTAGTCATTGAGCCTCTCCAGATTTGTCTTGCTTTGATACTAGTACATATACGAATAAATCGATAAAAAAGCTCCGTAAGCGTATTACTGGTTACCACATTCCCCATTGATTGGGATTCGGATATGACCGGATTTGAGCATTTCGTCGACCGAATGGAACCGCTGCCGAATAGTTCGTGCTTCCAACATGGCTTGGGCAGTCTTGTCCGTAGGAATTCGTGCAATGGACGGTTGCTCTTGAATTTCAATAACGTGATGAAGCCTGTTGCCAACTTGGCACTCCATATCGGCCGCTTCTTTTGATGCAATCACTTCGCTTACCTCACACAGATCTGTAGCCACATAGGCATGATGCCTCCCCACTGCTACTTCATCTGCTTTGACGAGTCGCCGCTATCAGCTCGGTCGCAAGTTCGCCTAAGACGCATCCACGTATTTCGCAGGCCAAAACCACTAACGTTGTCAGCCGTTTCCCCGTGAAAAATCGCCGCTACGCACCAAAACCAAGCACTTTTTTTGACCCCCATCACCCCCACGTCACCAAAAACCCCGATCCTGTGTCAGCCTCCAGCCATCGGCGGGGGCATCAATTCGCTACTAAACCCGCGACAACTATGCTCAGGTACAGGAATATAGCCAGCATATGGCGCCTGACCGGCAGTCTCGTAAACAACAATACCCAGCCCACTTCAGAGGGCATTACCCATGGATAGCAGAACCTTACGCAACCTCATGCGCATCGTGCAGACCGGCTCTTTGTCGGCCGCAGCCGAGCATTCGTGCCTGACCGTGCAGGCGCTGGCCGCGCAGTTGAACAAGGTCGAAGAGCAGTTCGGTTTCCGCTTGTTTCGACGTTCCAACAAAGGGCTGACGCTGACGCCGCAAGGCACTGAGCTGACGCCGTATATGGACAAAGTGCTGATTGCCACGCGACAGATGGAAGAAAAGGTCGAGGCGCTGAAAGTGCCGGGGCAGCGGACGTTGAAGGTTGCGTTGAACAACACCTTATCAACTGACTTCAACCGGCGAATGATCGGGCGCCTGATCGAGGTGTTTCCCGATTATCAGATGGAGTTCAGCTACGCCGAGTCGATGGAAAACCTCAGCAAGCTGAAGAATGAAGACTTCGACCTGGCGGTGCTGATCGGTCCGCAGCGGCCGGGTTTGCCGAGCATTGTCTTGCCGGATGTGCAGGTGCAGGTGGTCGGTGCGCATTGCGGTCAGGAGAATGATCCGCTGACCTTGCTGGGCAACAAGTTCCAGGTACGTCCTGCAGAAGATTGTCCGTATTCCCACAGCTTTTTGCGTTTTCTCGACGCCGGGCTGGGCAATCACGAGAACGGTCAGCGCATGGTCTATTCGTGCAGCGAGACCCTGACGCTGTCGCTGATCACGCAGATGGACGCGGTCGGCATGGTTTCGCGTGAGGCCGCGCAAAAGAACGGCCTGACGATTTTCCCCGGGTTCGAGGATTTCCTCGAAGTGCGCCTGGCAGTGAACAATCCTGAATTGTCCAATCAGGCGTTGAGCGACGTCGTCGATCTGCCGTTACATGAACGAGCCGAGCGCAATGTACGCAGCCGTCCCAACCGCCACACTGAGAAAGAGGTTTTTGCTGAAATACGCACATAGCAACGTCGGAATCGCGGCATAGAATTCCGGGCGATCGAGCTGTATGTGCTGATCCTTGATCAATAAGGGTGTCAGGCTGATCGCAGCGACGATCGCCACCGGCAGGTATTCCAGCGCCCGCGCAATAAACGGCGGCCAGTGCTCGGTGTTGACTTGCAGGGGCAAGGCGCGTGGCAGGAAAGTCACAGCCATCATCAGCGCGACCACCAGAATCAGGAACGTTTGGTCAGGCATACACCCACTCCGCAGCCCACAAACGTGGCGATAAACACATTGAACGGCGAACTGCCGACCAGGCTCAGCGCGCCCATGCACAGCACGGCAGCAGCGGCGGCGATGAGTTTGTTGCGCGTGTTGCACAGCGACACCAGCACGTAGAGCATCATCGCCGTCAGGGCGTAGTCGAGCTGATATTTGATCAGGTGCGCCGCGTACTGCGCGCAAACCGCGCCAAGCAAACCGCCGAGCACCCACGAGGTGTGGCAGAACAGATTGAAGCCGATCAGATAACGCACATTGACCGGCGCACCCGTGCCGAGTTTAACGCTGTGGAAAGCGAAGGATTCGTCCGTCAGGCCACCGGCGTAAGCCCAACGCTCCATGCGACTCAAGCCGAGTGCGCGCAGGGCCTTGGCCATGTACACCGACATCAGCATGTGCCGCGCGTTGATCAGGAACGTGGTCAGTACGATGGTGGTCAGCGACGCTCCACTTGAGATCAGCGCCAATGCGGCGAATTGCGAAGCGCCGGCATACACGAACAAACACATCGCCACCGGCAGCCACATCGGCAAGCCTGCGTTGACGGCCATCAGCCCGAACACGAATGACACCGTGAAGTAGCCGGCGACGACCGGGCTGGCTTCGGCAAACGTGCGCGATGGCTGATGGGCAGCCATCAGCGGCGCACTGCCGGACGTTTCATTCATAGATCCCTCTCAAATGTCCGTTCGCCATGAGGCTCGCAAAAACCCTGGGCAGTCCAGAATCGCTTGCCCGCGAGGTTAGCATCGTCAACGAACAGAAACATCCGCAACACACCGACACGCTTCATGTCGGAAGACGCCGCTTCAACCAGACGTTGACCGACGCCCTGGCTGCGATAGCGCGGGCTGACGGCCAGATGATTGATGGTGCCGCGACTGCCGAGCATGCCGCCGAGCACCGCGCCGACGATTTCGCCGGCGATGTCGAAGGCGAGATAGGCCGTGGTGGTTTTCTGGATCAGCACGCCGCGCAGGCACTTGGCGTCCTGCCATTCGCAGAAGGACACTTCGTCGAACTGGCGGAAGAAGCGCTCCATGCGCTGCGCATCCTTGGCCGTGGCGCGTCGCAGCACCACCGGCGTCGAGCATTCGACGCCATCGATTGGGGTGATCTGATTAGCGAACAATGTCGAAAGCGGTCCCGGGCCGCGAGAAGGAAATCGCCAGAATCTGCCGGTACGCCATCGCATGAGTGTGCGGGTTGCGGGCCGGGGTCACGTAGTGGCGCATATCGCGATCGAGGAAGTAGGTGGTGTCGAGAATTTCCTGGTAAGTGGTCGACGCCAGTTGATGCTCGTGGATGTCGTACAGACGACTCTCCGCACCCTCGACGTTATTGCGGCCCCAGAAGTGCACACCGCTGAACGGATAGCCGTCGCAGTGAATGCCTTCAGGGGTGATTTCCAGTTGTTTGCCGGGTTTGATCTCAATGCGAATCTGATGGATCTGGCACTGCCAGATTTCATCGTGCAGCTCTTCCGGCAGTACGCTTTTGTACACTTCGAAATCGGTGTCGATCAGGCTGCGCATCACCGGTGAAGTAATCACTTCGTCGGAGAAGTCCTGAAAGTGTCGCACGAGGCCGCCGACATAGGCGTTGTTCTCTTTCGACTGCACGTAGGCGCGATGTTCGAGTTGCTTGAGCTCGCGGGTTTTCGGGTTGTACTCAAAGTCGCTGTAACGACGGTAACGCATGCCGGCTTCGGCCTGACCGTAGTAACTGTCAGGCTCCATGTTTTCCCAACTTTTGGTCAGTCTGACGAAGTCGGCAAAATGACCGTAGAGATTGAAGTCACCACCCTGGACGTTGACATATTTGTCGCGCCGTAGCGATTCGCCCACTTCTCTGTTCAAAACGATCATTACCAAATTCTCCGCTGCGTTGAGCGGCCTAATCTATTAGGTGGAGAATTTGCGTCCATGAGAAAGAATTTCAGGCATTTAAAGCCCTGTTTGAAACGGCGTTTACAGCCACTTAAAAACAACTTTTACATGACAAAAACACAGGTTTTTTCCGGTTTTCATCGAAAAACCGTCGAAAAAAAACCCCGAACCAGTCGGGGTTTTTCTCATGTTTCTTACACTTGATCAGGCATCAGAAGATGTTGATCGGGTAGTCCACGAATACACGCAGTTCGTTACCGCTGACGTTGTACTCGCTGGATTTCTGCGAAACACGCAGGATCGAGCTGCGCAATTTCACGCTGAGATCTTTGGCCGGGCCAGACTGCACGACGTATTTGAACTGGTTGAAGATCTCGCGCTCGGTGCCACCTTCGCTGGTGGAGGTGGTGATGTTGTCGCCACGCACGTAAGCGAAGTTGTAGCTCAGACCCGGTACGCCGAATGCGCCGAAATCCAGGCCATAGCCCAGCTGCCAGCTGCGTTCGTCTTCAGCGTTGAAGTCGGACCAGTAGGAGTTGGCCAGATAGATGGAGTTACCGCCGTCACCGACACGACCTTGATCTTTCTGGTAACCGCCGTAGGCGTAACCGAGGTTGCTGTCGCCGGTGGAACGCTGGTGCGCCACGGTGAACGAGTGCGGGCCGGTAGCGAAGGTTGCGGCCAGGCTCCAGATCTTGTTGTCGTCGCCAGTTACCCCGTTTTCGCGGACATAAGAGTTGTCCAGCTTGGTGCGGTAACCGTTGAAGTCCAGGGTCAGCGACTGATCCTTGTTGAACGGCAACACGTAGTTGGCGTTCACGTATTGTTTCTTCAATACGTCTTCGACGTCGGACGCGTAGAGCGCGCCTTTGAAGTTTTCAGTGAACTGGTAGCTACCGCCCAACACGTTGATCGACTTCAGACCACCGCTGTCACGGCCTTCGTCGCTCTTGCGCGATTCGGCGGTGAAACGACCGGCGTTCAGTTCCAGGCCTTTGATCTCTTTAGAAGTGATCAGGGTACCGGTGTAGCTTTCCGGCAGCAGGCGCACATTGTCGTAGCTCAGCACTGGCAGGGCCGGCATCTGGTCGCCGTAGGTCAACACGGTGTTGGAGAAGCGGAACTTCACCGCGGCACCGCCCTTGGCTATGTCATGGTTCGCGCGACCGTCATTTTCCTGCTTGAAGAAATCGATACCACCGGCGCCGCTACGGCCCTTGCCGCCGTCCAGACGCAGTGCGTACAGACCGAAAGCGTCGACACCGACACCCACGGTGCCTTGGGTGAAGCCGGACGAGAACGTACCGATGGCCGCTTGGCCCCACTCGGCTTTGTCTTTGTTGCCGTCCTTGTAATCACGATTGATGTAGGCATTGCGCAGCAGCACTTTGAGGCTGCTGTCTTCAACAAAACCCTTGGACTCGGCCTGGTCGTTAGCCATGGCCTGAGTGGCGCTCAACATCCCCAGTGCGATCAGACTGATTCGCTTGTTCAACATTTTGTTTTCCTTATTACGGGTTGAAACGCGCTGTGTCGAACGGCGGAAACGGCGCTTTTGCACTCTTTTATTCACCCCGAAACAAAAAGGCCCGCCCACGATAACGTGATGGCGGGCCTGCTCCTTATTTTGAGTCATGGCGGTTGGCCACAGGCGTTGGGCCGAATCGTAGCCGCGCCCTGAACAATGTGTCAATTTCAAGAATCGTCTTTAAATAGGTAAAAATCGTCTAAGAAACGTAAATTTTGCGCTGACTCCTTGCTGGGAAATGCACACAGCCAGTGAATCCAGTGCGTATCAGGCGCAACCATCAATAGAACAGAATGCAGAAGATTTACCGCTTTCATCGAGGACGATTGCCTGTTGTAACCAATCGGCAAATGCCTGCGGCTTGCCCAGCCACGGACTAATGTCGATCAATTGGAATGTGCCATCCTTCTCCAGAGCCATGGTCGGAAAACCCTGGCCGCCCAATTGCGCCAAAAACTGGCGACTGGCTTTTACGTGCCTCTCGCTATCAACGGACTCAAACGCAATGTGGAAATCGTCCTGCGCATAGCCCATCTGCATCGCCAATTCCAACAGCACGGCTGAATCGGCAATGCGTCGCCCTTCCACATAGTGCGCGCTCTGCAACCGCCCCAACATGCGCAGACCGCCTCGGTCGATGGCTTCGGCCGCCATGACCGCAGCAATCGGTGGCGTCGAATCGAACACGGCCGATTGATCTCGCAGCAAACCGTCGAAATAGGCCTCGCCGAAAGGCTGGCCTGTGTACTCGGCAATGCGTCGGTCGTGGGGCATGACGTAATTGCGCAGTTGTGGCGAAACGCGCTGGCGATTGGCGCCACTCATCATTCCCCCGGCATGCGCGATCACTGGCAGCACTGCCTGCGCCGCTTCCACCAGCGGCTTGGCGCCGTAACACCAGCCGCATAACGGGTCGTAGACGTAATGAAGGATCATGGGAAAACTCCGGCAAAAAGTGAGGGAAATCGATGGCGGCAGATTAGTGCCCGCACTCTTGCGGAAAAACGCCAGAATGGCTTTCAGTCTGTTTCATGAATCGGTCAAATTGCGGTTCAAGCAGATTGTGTCGAAGGCGACACAAATTGAAACAATCAGATCAGGGAACTTATAAGGAATAATTAACGGAAGTAAATGCAAAGCATTACCATTCGCGCGATCGAATTCTTCCACCCTTTCGGATGCGCTGTTAAATGCCTGCCCCGTTCCGTCTTACGCCCGTCACCCTTGGGCTTTCTGTTTTTCTGTCCAGTGGTTTTGCCTACTCCGCGACCGAGTTACCCGCCACCGCGATCAGCGCCGAAGCGCAAGCCGATGACCCGCGCGTGAAGCTCAGCAACACCGCAACCCGCACCTCAACCCCGGTGCGCTACGTGCCGCAGGCGATCGATTCGATCAAGACCGCGAACGTCGCCAACTACGGCACCAATGATATCGGCGACGCGTTGAGCGGCATGCCCAACGTCAGCAGCAGCGCCGACACCCGTTTCGACAGCCTGCGCATTCGCGGTTTCGATGCCAGCAACGATTTCTATCTCGACGGCATTCGCGACGACAGCCAATACAAGCGCGACCTGCACAACATCGAACGCGTCGAAGTGCTCAAAGGCCCGGCCGCCGTGCTGTACGGTCGGGGCAGTCAGGGCGGGATCGTCAACCGCGTGAGCAAAATTCCCGAGTTCGGCCGACGCTCGACCATCGAAGCCCAGGGTGGCAGCGAAGATTTGCGCAGTCTTTACGCCGACCTCAGCACCGACCCGAGCGAAAACATCAGCCTGCGCCTGAACATGGGCAACATGGATGAAAACAGCTTCCGTGACGGTGTCAGTGGCAACCGCCAACTGTTCGCGCCGTCGATGAGCTGGCAACTGACGCCGGACCTGAACTGGTTGGTGCAATACGAATACAGCCGCTACAACCGCACGCCAGATCGCGGCATTCCCGGCGTCAACGGGCGCCCGGCCGATGTCGGTCGTGACACCACCTACGGCAACGATCACGATTTCATTGACGACAAGTCGCAATCGCTGCGCTCCAAACTCAGCTACGAGATCAACGACAACTGGCAACTGCGCCAGACCCTCGGCGTGTTCAAGCTCGACAGTGATTTCGACAACACCTACCTCACCGGTTACACGCCGGCGACCAATAAGGTCACGCGCCAGCACTGGCAGCAGGATCTGACCACCCGCAACGTCTACAACAACCTCGAGCTGGAAGGCGGTTTCGATACCTTCGGCCTTGAACATCGCCTGCTCACCGGCATCGAGATCGGCAGCCAGCGCCGCGATCCGACACTGTACAACGCCGCTACCGGCAGAACGCCGGGCGCGCAGCCCGTGCCGTCGCTCGACCTCTACAACCCCAACCGCAATCTGCGCCACACAGGAGCCATGCAGCTTTCCAGCAGCAGCCACACCGAAGTCGAAAGCCGTGCGGTCTACGTGCAGGATCAACTGCGCCTGAACGATCAGTGGCAACTGCTTGGCGGTTTGCGTTACGACACCTTCGATATCGAGTCGACCAACAAGCTGCGTAACATCTCCGAAGACCGAGACAGCCACAGCACCAGCCCGCGTGTGGGCCTGGTCTGGACGCCGTTGCAGAACCACTCGTTCTACGCTTCGTGGTCGAAGACGTTTTCGCCCGTGGGTGGTGGCTTGATCGGCATCACCCCGGGTGCGGCCGGCAACACCAACGACCTCAGTCCCGAACTGACCAAGCAGAAAGAAGTCGGCGTGAAGAGCGACTGGTTCGACGATCGCCTCAGCACCACGCTGGCGATCTACGACCTGGAACTCTACAACCGCCGCACCACCGATCCAAACGACCCGACCCTGACCGTGATGTCCGGTCTGCAACGATCGCGCGGGATCGAGTTGACCGCCACCGGTAACATCGTCGGCAACTGGTACATGCGCGGTGGCGTCGGTATGCAGGATGCGAAGATCGAGAAGGACAACAACGGCCTGGAAGGCAAACGCATCAACAACGTCGCCAAGCACAACGGCAGCCTGTTCCTGACCTGGAAACCGGAGATGGGCTGGTACGGTGAAACCGGTCTGACCCTGGTTGGCCAACGCTATGCCGATAACGCCAATACCACCGTGCTGCCGGGTTATGGTCGCTGGGATGCACTGGTCGGTTACCGCTTCAAGGATTGGGATTTGCGCACGGCGCTGAACAACATCACCGATCGTGAGTACTACGCATCGGCAACCAGCCAGTATCAGATTCAACCGGGTGCGCCGCGTAGCGTCGTGATGACCGGCACCTACAGCTTCTGATTTCACACAAATCCCTGTGGGAGCGAGCCTGCTCGCGAATGCGGTGGATCAGGTTACGACGATGTCGACTGACCCGACGCATTCGCGAGCAGGATCGCTCCCACATTGAATGGGTGTGTACAAAATAGTCGTGCATAAAAAAGCGCCGCCATCCCGGCAGCGCTTTGACCAATCCCTGTTGTTCTTCTTATCCTTCCATTACAGCCCACAATGCATCCAGTTCGGCCTCGCTGAACAGGCCAGCGGGGTAACGCTCGATCATCGTCCGGCGCGGATCAGGTTCCCTGATCTGACGCGTTCCATTGGACTTCAACCAGTGCGCGACAATCTGGAGCGATTCGCCGTTAACGGCCATGGGATGCAACGTCCGCTCGCTGACTACGTTCACTTCGGCGTTCATTTCAGCGCTCTCTCCCCGTTCATGAGCGGCTAAGTTATCCAAGGTTTATGACAGAACTGTTGAAGTTCTCCCCCCTCCCTAGTGCACGGGTGATGAATACAAGAGCTATGCCAAGGTTTCGCATTTGTCGACAAGCGGATACAAAGAAGCCCGCAATCCAACCGGGCTGCGGGCTTCTTCACATGCATAGCGAGCTAATCACTGCTCGGCCGATTTGTTAATCAACTCAAGCTGTTACGACTCAACTCACTCTTTGTGTGGTGCGGGTTGCTGTTGGGTAAGGCAGTGGATATTGCCGCCACCCAGTAACAGTTCGCGGCCCGGCACCATTACCACTTCGTGCTGCGGGAATAGTTTCTGCAGGATTTCCCTGGCCGGGGCATCCATCGGATCGTCGAAGCTCGGCGCGATGATGCCGCCATTGACGATCAGAAAGTTCACGTAGGAGCCGGCCAGGCGCACGGACGGATTGCGCTCCTGCGTGCCGTCCACCGGGTCGACACCATCGCACTCTTCTTCGGTCGCGTACAGCGGCCCCGGAATCGGCATTTTGTGCACCGTGAACGGGCGACCTTTGGCATCGGTGCTGCTTTGCAGGACTTTCATCGCAGCCTGGCAGCGCGGGTAGTTCGGATCCTGTGGATCGTCGGTCCACGCCAGCAGCACTTCGCCCGGACGCACGTGGCAGCAGAAGTTATCCACATGGCCGTCGGTTTCGTCGTTGAACAAACCGTCCGGCAGCCAGATGATTTTATCCACAGACAGATTGGCGCTGAGCACCGCTTCGATTTCTTCGCGGCCCAGGTGCGGGTTGCGATTGCGGTTGAGCAGGCATTCTTCGGTGGTGATCAGCGTGCCTTCGCCGTCGACGTGAATCGAACCGCCTTCGAGCACAAAACCTTCAGTGCGATAACGCGGGCTACGCTCGATCTCGAGGATCTTGCCGCCGACCTGCGAATCACGATTCCACGGCGAATACAGACCACCGTCGAAACCGCCCCAGGCGTTGAAGTCCCAGTTCACACCGCGCACTTCGCCGCTGTTGTTGATGACGAAAGTCGGGCCGCTGTCGCGTACCCAGGCGTCATCGCTGGACATCTCGACTACGCGGATATTCGGTACGTCGAGGCGCGCGCGGGCGTTTTCGTATTGGCCGGCGGACACGGCCACAGTCACTGGTTCGAAACGTGCGATGGCTTTGGCCACCGCAGCGTGTGCGGCTTGCGCCGGTTTGCCGCCCAGACGCCAGTTGTCCGGGCGCTCGGGCCAGATCATCCAGGTCTGCGTTTGCGGCGCCCACTCGGCCGGCATGTGAAAGCCGTCGGCGCGCGGGGTACTTTTCAAGGTGGTCATCGGGATCAGGACTCCAGGGAACCGTCGAGGGTTTTCAACGCACCGTACAGGTTCGGACGGCGGTCACGGAATGAACCCCACGCGCTGCGAATGTGTTCGAGCTCGTCGAGGTTGAAAGTGTGCACAAGAATACCTTCTTCGGTTTTATTCAGCTCCTGCACTTTTTCGCCGAACTGGTTGGCGATGAACGAAGAGCCGTAGAACGTGATGTCGTAGCCGTCCTGTTCTTCATTGCCGATGCGGTTGCTGGCGATCAGCGGCATCAGGTTGGCGCCGGCGTGGCCCTGCTGCACCCGCTGCCAGTGATCGCGCGAGGAGATGGTCTTGTCGTGCGGCTCGCTGCCGATTGCGGTCGGGTAAAACAGGATTTCCGCACCTTGCAGCGCCATGCTGCGCGCGGCTTCCGGGAACCACTGGTCCCAGCAGATACCCACGCCGATCTTCGCGTAACGGGTGTTCCACACTTTGAAACCGGTATCGCCCGGGTTGAAGTAATACTTCTCGTGGTAACCCGGACCGTCGGGGATATGGCTTTTACGATAAATCCCGAGGTTGCTGCCGTCGGCATCGATGATCGCGATGCTGTTGAAACGTGCGCGGCCGGCCAGTTCGTAGAAGCTGATCGGCAGCACCACTTGCAGCTCTTTGGCGATTTTCTGGAAATGTTTGATCGCGACGTTTTCTTCCACCGTCGTCGCCAGTTGCAGGTAGTCCGGGTTCGGCTTCTGGCAGAAATACGGCGCCTCGAACAGCTCCTGAATCAGGATGATCTGCGCGCCTTTGGCGGCGGCTTCGCGCACCAGCCTTTCAGCGATTTCGAGGTTGGCTTGCAGATCCCAGGAACAGGCCATCTGAGTGGCGGCAACGGTAACGATACGGCTCATGAATCATCTCCGGGCAAGTGCTTTGACGGTCGACAATTCGACCGAAAAGAAAACGCGCGCACCGGACATGAGATCGCCATGCCGGAGCAATGGCGACTTTATAGCCGATAAATATCGGCTTTAGAAGCTAAAGAAATGCATTCCGTCTAATTTTACCCACAAAATACCGATACAAATCGAATTAACCCCAGAACGCTGTAGGAGCTGCCGAAGGCTGCGATCTCTTGATTTTGCTCTTGAAAAACAAGATCAAAA
>NZ_AKJR01000208.1:0-13847 GCF_000282235.1 Pseudomonas sp. GM24
TAGGGTGAGGGGCTTTACATCGGCGGCGTCACCCCATCCTTACCCGCAGAAATCGATTGCGCCGTCAGCGTGCCATCCGCCCCCTGCGTGACGAACGTAACAATCTTCACCCCAACCTTCAGCAAGCTCCGATCCCCCGGCTCGAGATTCACGATCGGCACATCCTCCGGCACCAGAATCTTCTGCTGCCCGCCCTTGTAGTTCACCGTGAGCACCCGCCCGTTGCTCACCACCAGATCGCCGACGCTGCCATTGGTCATGCTGCTGCCCTTGGCCAGATCGAACGGTCGATGACCATCGCCACTTCCGGCTAATTCCGGCGGAAACACATGCACTTCCAGCGCCTTGAGCGTGCCGTCCTCCTGTGGCATCGCCGCCGAACCAATGTAACTGCCGGGTTTGATGTCTTCGATATTGGCCAGGGTGACCGCGCGAACCTTGGTGTCGCCTGTCAACTGGATCACCACGTTCTCGCCGCTGTTGACGTGGACTTTCAGTGAATCGGCGCTGACCCCGGTAATCTCGCCGCGCACGCCGAGGCGCATCCCCGGTGCATCAGCGGCCTGCACGCTCGTCGCGCCCAGCAGGCTGATCAGAACAATCGTTGCAGTAAGGCGAAGCTTCATTGCAATCCTCCGGTCATCAATGTTGTACAAGCCAATGCAAACATAAGCACGCTATCGAACAGGATGTAAGTGAATGTATCATCGCCCCCTGACGGTCGGACGCAAGGTTCGCCGATGGATGACATGCGACAGCCACGGTCATTCCGCAACGGAATAACTGATATCGACCGAAGGCGCCTTCTGCCCATCGGGTTTGTCCCATAGCCTCACCGCATTCCCTTTCGCTGGATCGAGAAACCTTATGACCGCCACCACTCACGCAATGACCCGAGGCATGGTGCTGCTGTTCGCCTTCTGCTGCGGCGCCATCGTTGCCAACATTTACTACGCGCAGCCGATCATCGGCCTGATCGCGCCGGACATCGGCCTCTCCGACACCATGGCCAGTTTCATCGTCTCGCTGACGCAGATCGGTTATGCGCTGGGCCTGTTTTTTTTGGTGCCGCTGGGTGATCTGCTGGAGAACCGCCGGTTGATGATCATCACCACCGTGGTGGCGATCGCCAGCCTGTTGGCGGCGGCGTTTACCGATCAGCCGAATGTGTTCCTGCTGATCTCGCTCCTGGTGGGTTTCAGTTCGGTGTCGGTGCAGATTCTGATTCCACTGGCAGCGCATCTCGCGCCGGAAGAGTCTCGCGGTCGTGTGGTCGGCGGGATCATGGGTGGTTTGCTGCTGGGTATTCTGTTGGCACGGCCGGTGTCGAGCGTGGTGGCCGACCATTTGGGCTGGCGCGCGATGTTCATGATTGCCGCCGCATTGATGGCAGCGATCAGCGTTGTATTGGCGTTGACCGTGCCCAAACGCCAGCCTGATCACAGCGCCACCTATGGTCAGTTGATCGGTTCGCTGTGGACCCTGCTGCGCCAGCAACCGGTACTGCGCCAAAGGGCGTTTTATCAGGGCTGCATGTTCGCCACGTTCAGCCTGTTCTGGACCGCCGTGCCGCTGGAACTGGCGCGCAACCATGGTTTGTCGCAAAGCGAAATCGCCATCTTCGCCCTGGTCGGCGCCATCGGTGCCATCGCCGCGCCGATCAGCGGACGCCTAGCCGATGCCGGCCACACCCGCATCGCCTCGCTGCTGGCCATGCTCTTCGCCAGCCTGAGTTTCCTGCCCGCCTTCATCCACCCGGCCTACAGCGTCATCGGCCTGGCCGTGACCGGCGTGGTGCTCGACTTCTGCGTGCAGATGAATATGGTCCTCGGCCAGCGCGCGGTGTACTCACTGGACGCGAAAAGCCGTGGCCGGCTGAACGCGCTGTACATGACCAGCATCTTCATCGGTGGCGCCTTCGGCTCGTCGGTGGCCAGTGCGGTGTACGAGCATGGCGGCTGGTTGTGGATCGTGATTGTCGGCAGTGTTTTTCCGCTGTTGGCGCTGTTGCGGTTTTTGAGTGTTTCGCAGCGTGGTTCATTGGCAGCGGCGTAAGGCGGCAAATGCTTCGCGAGCAGGCTCGCTCCCACAGGCTATTCACTGAGCCTGGGGGAGCGAGGAAGCTTAATAACGAACCAGTTTCTCCATTGCCGCATCCGCCAGAAAGGAGGAGCGGCTTTTGACGTTGTGTTCGCGCACGTAACGGTCGATGCGCTGAATCACGTAACCAGGCAGCGTTACGTTGACCTTTTCGGTTTTGCCGAGATAGGGCGAAATGTCCAGCTCAAGCATGCCCCAGCCCATCTCGGCAAATTCTGGATTACTGCGATGAGCGGATGTCGAAGTCGGCATAGGAATCGACTCCCCGTCCGCCGCAATCTCCTGCAGCATGATGTGGGCGACTTCGACCGCCGCCTTGTAGGCATCTTCAAAGCTGTCCCCTGCCGTAACGGCGCCAGGAATATCGGGGATCTGAATACCGATGGCAGTGTTCTCGTCTCCCCACTCGATACAGATTGGATATTGCATTACGGATCTCCTTCGAAACTGGCTGGCGGGTTGTACAACCCGGCACGCCGCCTGATGCTTTTGACCGTTCCCAACGGCAAATCCTTTTTCAGATGTGGGACGGGAATCGTGTACGGGTTGTATCGGTGCTTGAAGATGTGATGACTGCCGGTGACCCGATCCAGCGTCCAACCTGCCTCCTCCAACTCCTTGATCAATAGCCTGCTCTGCACCAACCGCCTCCTTGCCTTGGCCTCACAAAAATAACTCTAGAGTTATATTTACTCAAGCATAGAAATTCTGGAAGCGACGCCCGGTTGTTTTACAGAATGTGATTGATTGCATCGCAACCGGACCCGAATACACTCAGCGGCTCACATCCAAAGCCCTGAACAATGGAAGACCAGAAGGGATTGTTATGGCAATGGCAGTTTCTACCTTCAGAACAGAGTGGCTTCATCACCGGGCAGACATTGTTCGTCGATGGCGGCTCCTAGGTCGGTAAAGCCTCGTTTTAATCAATACGACTCCCCTGTAGGAGTGGACGCTGCCGGATAACGATGTGTGGGCGGTTTTTCCGACGGGGCAGATGGCGAGTGCCAAGGCAAGGGCGATTGTTGAGTGTGTCCACGGGCTTCTAGTGAGCAACCATTGACGCGTAACGTTTCGTTTATTGCGATTTTCGTTTAATTCGAATAACGTCCAGACATTGTCTTTTCAGAAAGCTGGAAAACCATCATGTCGATTGTTATTCATCCGCCGGTCACCCTCCCCGTAGAGCGCGAGATCAAAGCCGCCATCGAGGGCCAGCGTGCCTTGGCCGCTTACCTCGCTACCCAATTCGAAACCCAGCACATACATATCTTCGATGAGCAGAACGAAGCTCATCGTGTCGAGTTGCCAACGTCCGCCCTGCGCTTGCTTGCTGACATTCTTACAGCGCTGGCAGAGGGCAACGCCGTTAAAGTCGTGCCAGTACACGCCGAACTGACCACCCAAGAAGCCGCCGACCTGCTCAACGTCTCACGCCCGCACATGATTAAACTGCTGGAAAGTGGCGAGATTTCCTACCACAAAACCGGCAAGCACCGACGTGTGCGCTTTGCCGATCTGATGGATTATAAGACCCGGCGTGACAGCGCCAGCGAGCAGGCAATGATGCTTCTCGCAGAGCAGGCACAAGCGTTAAGGACAGGTTACGAGTGAGGCATTCCTCTTTCACTGCTGTATACGATGCATGTGTTTTGTACCCAGCCCCATTGAGAGACTTTTTGATGTGGTTAGCCCTCTCAGGGCTATTCCGGGCACGATGGACCAAGGAGATTCACGGCGAATGGAAACGCAATCTGTTGAAGAACCGCACTGACCTGACAATCGAGCAATTGGATCGCACCTCGGAGCTGATGGATCAGGCGATTCCCGATGCCTGCGTCTACGACTATGAAAATTTGGTCAGTGGATTGTCATTGCCCGATCTGGATGACCGCCATGTTCTGGCAGCAGCGATTCGTTGCAATGCTGGCGTGATCGTGACGTTTAATTTGAAAGATTTTCCCGACAAATACCTCGCCCCTTTCGGTATTGAGGCGCAACACCCGGATGAGTTCGTCGAAAACCTGTTTCATCTGGATTCGGCAGCCGTTGTCGCAGCCGCGCAGCACCAACGCAAACAATTGAAAACACCCACGATGGACGTCGAATCGTTTCTGAGTTTGCTACAACGTCAGGGGTTGAAGAAGTCGATTCAAGCGCTCGGCAGCTACCGCGCGATCCTGTGAAATCACCAGCGCAATCGACAGACAAAAAAAGGCGATCCGAAGATCGCCGTTTTCATTTACTGCCCGAATTTCTTGCCCAACCCCGGTGGCACGCCGTGGATATTGGTGTCTTCCCACGGGCCGTTGGGGCTGACGGACCGGCTCCAGCCGTTGTTCCAGCGGTAGTAGGTGCGCTGGCGGTAGAAGGTGTTGGTCTGGTCGTCGAGGACGTAGACGCCGAGCTTCTGGTCCCAGTGGCTGTTGCCGCCCGGTGGCGGGGCGAAGCTGGCCGAGGTGCGCGGCACCGGTTTGGCCGGTTTCGCCGGGATGCTTTTGCCTGGGGTCGGTGAGGTCGACGGGGTCGGGCTTGGTTGCGACGGCGGGATTGGCGGCAAATTCGTCGTCGGTTCCGGTCGTTGCACCGCACATGCACTCAAGCCCAGGGCCAGTGTGAGGACTGTGATTCGGGCGATGGTGTGCATGGCGGTGCTTTCCTGTTGTGTCCGGTTATTTGTCCGGGCTGTCGATGGTCAGTTTTTGTAGCGCAGTGGTGCTGCTGGCCAGAGGGCCGCTGCGACCGACCCACTCGCCGGCAGTCGGTTGGCCGGCGCGGGAGATGCGCGCAACCAGTTGGACTTCAGGGAAGTTCGACAGTTTCAACTGCGGCATCATTGCGTCGGCATCACCCAGTTCAACGGTCACCGGCAGATCGGCCACGGTCAGGCGTTTGGCTGCCAGCGGTGCCGGTGGACCGGAGGTGGCGCGGGCGAAAATGAATACGCTGTCGCCCGGTTGCACTTTGCTTCTGAGTTCGCTGGCCAGATCGACGCTGACTTTCAACAAAGCGGCTTTCGCGGCTACGGGCGCCTGAGCGACCTTGCCGCCACTGGCTTCCAGACGTTCGGCGGCGCGTTTGATCCCGCCTTGCAGCGCGGCGCGGGAGCTATCCTCAGGCGGCAGTTGCGCCAGCAGACGGTTCCAGTAATCGATCGCTTCCTGATAACGCTCGCCTTCAAACGCAGCGATACCGAGCAAACCAAGGCTGGTCACTTCTTTCGGATCCGCCTTCAGCGCTTCGTCAGTCAGGGCCTGAATCTTCGCCGACCACTTTTTGCCATCAGCAAAATACTGCGCCTGCGCCCACTGACCGAGCAGCTCCGGTTGACGTCCGGCCAGATTGGCAGCGCGTTCGAACATCTTCGCCGCGTCCGCCGGGCGTTCCTGAGCCATGTAGGTACGACCGAGGAAATACAGGCCTTCAGCGGAATCCGGTTGCGCCGCAACAGCACGTTCCAGACGCTGGGTCATTTCTTCCATCGACTGCGGTGCCTGGGCAAATTCGCGGGTCAGCTCGACTTTGTCGGCAGCACCGAAGTGCATATACAGGCCGAGGCCCAGCACTGGCACCAAGACTGCCGCCAGCAGCGGCAACGGTTTACCCAGTTTCGAGATACGCGGTGCGGCAACCCCTTCGGTATCGGCCAGCAACTCACGCGCCGCCTCGGCACGACCGCTGTCCATTTGCGCGGCGTCGAGCACACCTTCAGCCTGTTGCGATTGCAACTCGGCGACGCGCTCCTGATACAGCGCAACGTTCAGGGCAGTACGATCCTCTTCACGCTGGGCGCGACGTTCGCGCAAAACCGGGATCAGCAGAAAACTCAGGGCGACCAGAAGCAACAGCCCTGCGGCAAGCCAGAAATCAATCATTCTTGGTTTTTATCCAACAGTTGGTCGAGGCGCTGACGCTCTTCGCTGGACAGCGCTTGCGGAGTCTCGGCACGCTGGCCGCGACGACGGCGGACGATCACCGCGATCACCACCAGACCACCGAGCAGCAGGCCGGCCGGGCCGAACCAGAGCAGAGCAGTCTTGGCGTTGAGCGCCGGTTTGTAGCGAACGAAATCACCGTAGCGATCGACCATGAAGTCGATGATCTGCTGGTTGTCCTTGCCCTCGCCGAGCATGCGGAAAATCTCTTTGCGCAGGTCCGCGGCAATCGGTGCGTTGGAGTCAGCGATGTCCTGGTTCTGGCACTTGGGGCAGCGCAGTTCCTTGGTCAACTCGCGAAAACGCTCACGATCGCCTTCTTTGGCGAACTCGTAGGTGTCGATGGCGGCATGGGCGACACCGACCAGACTCAAACCCAATATCAGCGCAGCCATAAAGCGCTTCATGGCTTGGCCTCATCGACCAGCGCCTGATACTTGGCGGCGAGTTTTTCGCGCCAGACTTGTTCATCAATCACGCCGACGTACTTGTCGCGGATGATGCCCTTGGCGTCGATGAAAAAGGTTTCCGGCGCGCCGTAGACGCCGAGGTTCAGGCCCAGCGAGCCTTCATCGTCACGGATGTCCAGCGCATACGGATTGTGGAATTCGGCCAGCCACTTCAAGGCATCAGCGTTGGTGTCCTTGTAGTTGATGCCGTAGATCACCACGCCGCGCTCGGCGAGTTTGTTCAGCACCGGATGCTCGACCCGGCAGGAAATGCACCAGGTGCCCCAAACGTTGACCAGCGCCGGTTTGCCAAGAATGTCAGCTTTGGTCAGGCTCTTGTCGCCCTGCACGTTGGGCAGGGAAAACTCCGGGAACGGCTTGTTGATCATCGCCGACGGCAACTCCGCCGGATCGAGATACAGACCGCGATAAAGAAACACCGCCACCAGCAGAAAAATCGCCAGTGGCACCAGCATCAACCAACGTCTCATGCAGCCGCTCCCGTCATGCCCAGTGCTTCACGCACCTTGGCTTTCACCTTGACCCGATAACGTCGATCCAGCGCCGCCAGCAATCCACCAAAACCAGTGAGCAAGCCGCCGAACCAGATCCAGCGCACAAACGGTTTGACGTGCACGCGCACCGCCCACGCGCCGTTGTCCAGCGGTTCACCGAGGGCGACGTAAAGGTCACGGGTGAAACCGGCGTCGATACCGGCTTCGGTCATCACCGAGTTCTGCACGGTGTACAGACGTTTTTCCGGGTGCAGCACGCTGACTTCCTTGCCGTCACGAATGACCCGAATCGTGCCTTTGTCCGAGGTAAAGTTCGGCCCTTCGAAGTGCTTGGCGCCTTCGAAGACAAAGTGATAACCGGCCAGATCCATCGACTCGCCCGGTGCCAGACGCAGATCGCGTTCGGCACTGTTCTGACTCGACAACACCACGCCGAGCGCACACACGGCGATGCCGAGGTGCGCGATCTGCATGCCCCAATAACTGCGGGTCAGGGTCGGTAAACCTTTGATCAAGCCTTTGTGCCGGGTCTTGTCGACGATGTCGCGCGCACCGGCGAGCAATACCCACGCAGCGAGCAGGAAGGTCGCGATCACCGCCCAGTTGAAATCGCCGTAAGCGACACCGGCCACCACCGCCAGCGCGACGCTGCCGAGCAGCACCGGGGTCAGCATGCCGGCCAGCCATTTCACCGGCGTGTCTTTCCAGCGCACGATCACGCCGACCGCCATGACCATCATCAGCAGCGCCATCAACGGAATGAACAGCGCGTTGAAGTACGGCGGGCCGACCGACATTTTCGCGCCGCTCAGGGCATCAAGAATCAGCGGATACAGCGTACCGAGCAGAATCATCGACGCAGCAACGACCAGCACTAGGTTGTTGCCCAGCAGCAGGGTTTCCCGCGACCACAGGTTGAAACCGACCTGACTCTTGACCACGGGTGCGCGCAGGGCGAACAGCGTCAGCGAGCCGCCGACCACGAACAACAGAAAGATCAGGATGAACACGCCGCGCTCCGGATCGGAGGCAAACGCATGCACCGAAGTCAGCACGCCGGAACGCACGAGGAACGTGCCAAGCAGGCTCAGCGAAAACGCAGCAATCGCCAGCAACACCGTCCAGCTCTTGAACACGCCACGTTTTTCCGTGACCGCCAGCGAGTGAATCAGCGCGGTGCCGACCAGCCATGGCATGAACGAGGCGTTTTCCACCGGGTCCCAGAACCACCAGCCACCCCAGCCGAGTTCGTAGTACGCCCACCACGAACCGAGGGTGATACCGATGCCGAGGAAGGCCCAGGCGACGATGGTCCAGGGACGCGACCAGCGCGCCCACGCGGCATCCAGTCGACCGCCCATCAACGCGGCGATGGCGAAGGCAAACGCCACCGAAAAGCCGACGTAACCCATGTACAACATCGGCGGGTGCACGATCAGGCCGATGTCTTGCAACAGTGGATTGAGGTCAGCGCCATTGCTGGGCATTTGCGGCAGGATGCGTTTGAACGGGTTGGACGTGAGGATCAGGAACAGCAGGAAACCGGTGCTGATCATGCCCATCACCGCCAGTACACGAGCGAGCATGACTTGCGGCAATTGCCGCGAGAACACCGACACCGCGAAGGTCCAGCCGCCGAGGATCAACGCCCACAACAGCAACGACCCTTCGTGAGCGCCCCACACTGCACTGAATTTGTAGTACCACGGCAACGCGGTATTGGAGTTGTTCGCCACATAGGCGACGGAGAAGTCATCGGTCATGAACGCGTAGGTCAGAATGCCGAACGCGAACAGCAAAAACGCAAACTGCCCCCACGCGGCAGGCTGGGCCAGACTCATCCAGAAACGGTCGCCGCGCCAGGCGCCAATCAATGGCACCACGGCCTGCACCAGCGCAAAACACAGCGCCAGGATCATCGCCAGATGACCGAGTTCAGGAATAAAAATTGCCGATGTCATCGATCAACCCTCCTTCGCAGGCGTTGGTGCCGATTGACCGCTGTCTTTCAAGGCTTTGGTCACTTCCGGCGGCATGTACTTCTCGTCGTGCTTGGCCAGCACTTCATCGGCCACTACCACGCCGTCGGCGTTGAGCTTGCCGAGGGCGACGATGCCCTGCCCTTCGCGGAACAGATCCGGGAGGATGCCGCGATAGGCGATGGTCACGGATTTATTGAAGTCGGTGACGACGAATTTGACGTCCAGCGAATCTTTCGAGCGCTGCAACGAACCGGCCTCAACCATGCCTCCGGCGCGAATGCGCGTGTCTTGCGGCGCTTCGCCGTTGGCGATCTGGGTCGGCGTGTAGAACAGATTGATGTTCTGCTGCAGGGCGCTGAGGGCCAGGCCGACGGCAGCGCCGACGCCGACCAGAATGGCCAGAATGATGATCAGACGTTTCTTGCGCAGCGGATTCACTTGCCGTTCTCCCGGCGCAGACGACGCGCCTCTTGTTGCAGATAGCGCTTGCGGGCCGCAATCGGCGCCACCACGTTGAGGACCAGCACCGCCAGACAGATGCCGTAGGCCGACCAGACATACAGGCCATGATGGCCCATGGCGAGGAAGTCGCCGAATGAAGCAAAACTCATCGAGCGGCCTCCAGACTGTGCTGCACTTCTTCTTTCACCCAACTGGCGCGGGCTTCGCGCTTGAGCACTTCAAGGCGCATGCGCAGCAACAGCACGGCGCCGAAGAAGCAGTAGAAGCCCAGCACCGTCAGCAGCAGCGGCAGCCACATTTCCACCGGCATCGCCGGTTTTTCGGTGAGGGTGAAGGTCGCGCCCTGGTGCAGGGTGTTCCACCACTCCACCGAGTATTTGATGATCGGAATGTTGATCACACCGACGATGGCCAGCACGGCGCAGGCCTTGGCGGCGCTGTCGCGGTTGCTGATGGCATTGCCCAGCGCGATCACGCCGAAATACAGAAACAGCAGAATCAGCATCGAGGTCAGACGCGCGTCCCAGACCCACCACGAGCCCCACGTCGGTTTGCCCCAGATCGCCCCGGTGACCAGCGCTACGGCGGTCATCCACGCGCCGATCGGCGCGGCGCATTGCAGGGCGACGTCGGCCAGTTTCATCTTCCACACCAGGCCCACGATGCCGCACACCGCCAGCATCACGTAGATCGACTGAGCGAGCATCGCGGCGGGTACGTGGATGTAGATGATGCGAAAGCTATTGCCTTGCTGATAGTCCGGCGGCGCGAAGGCCAGGCCCCAAACGACGCCGACGCCAATCAGCAGCAACGCTGCGATGCTCAGCCATGGCAAGAACTTGCTGCTGATGCCGTAGAACCACTTGGGCGAGCCGAGCTTGTGAAACCAGGTCCAGTTCATACTGTTTCCATCACGGGTGCCGCTCATCGGTGTGAGCAGTCTCAGGGTCTTTGCTGGTTAAATTTTAACCAGACCTCATTATTCGCCGACGCTGATCTTCAGGCCAGCAGCTATTGCAAACGGTGTCAGGGTGATCGCCAGGGCGGTCAGGCTACCCAGCCACAGCAGATACCCGGTCGCCGGCATGCCTTGTAGAGCGGCCTGCAAGGCGCCACTGCCAAGGATCAACACCGGGATGTACAACGGCAAAATCAGCAGCGCCAGCAACAGGCCGCCACGCTTCAAACCGACCGTCAGCGCCGCGCCCACCGCGCCGAGCAAGCTCAGCACCGGTGTTCCCAGCAGCAACGAAAGCAGCAAAACCGGCAGACAGGCGGCAGGCAAACCGAGCATCAACGCCAGCAGCGGTGAGAGCAGAACCAGTGCCAGACCGGAGAAAAGCCAGTGTGCCAGCACCTTGGCCAAGACCAGAAGTGGCAGCGGGTGCGACGAAAGGACCCACTGTTCCAGGGATCCGTCTTCGAAATCACTGCGGAACAGCCCGTCCAGCGAGAGCAGGACCGACAACAGCGCCGCCACCCAGACTAACCCGGGGGACAGGTTTTGCAACACTTGAGTTTCCGGGCCGACGGCCAGCGGGAACAATGCGATGACGATGGCGAAGAAAATCAGTGGATTGGCCAGTTCCGCCGGGCGGCGAAACAGCAATCGGGATTCACGGGCAACCAGCAGGCCAAACACACTCATACTGACCAGTTCCCCAGATCGATGTCGCGATAACCGGCCGGCATCCGGCTCAGCGTGTGGTGCGTGGTCAACACCACCAGACCACCGCGTTCGCAGTGCCCGGCCAGATGTTCTTCGAGCTGCGCCACGCCTTGCTTGTCCAGCGCGGTGAACGGCTCATCGAGAATCCACAGCGGCGGGCTGTCGAGATACAAGCGTGCCAGCGCCACGCGGCGCTGCTGACCGGCGGACAGGCTATGGCAGGGAACATCTTCGAAACCGCGCAATCCTACAGCTGCCAGCGCTTGCCAGATGGCCTCGCGTTCGGCGGGATGATGCAGCGCGCAGAGCCAAGACAGGTTTTCTTCCGGGGTGAGCAAATCCTTGATCCCGGCGGCGTGGCCGATCCACAGCAGGTTGCGTGCGAGTTCGCTGCGTTGTTCGCTCAGCGGCTGGCCATTGAGCAGGACTTGCCCGGCGGTCGGCTGCATCAACCCGGATAGCAGGCGTAACAGACTGGTCTTACCGCTGCCGTTGGGTCCGCTGATCTGCACCATATCGCCACTGGCGAGTCTCAATTCGAGATTTTCGAAGAGCAGCCGCAGATCACGTTCACACGCGAGGGCAACGGTTTGCAGGACAGGACTGGTCAAGGGATCACGGGCCTTATACGGTTCAAGTCGGCTCTGGCGCGGCCGTTAAAGAGATGCAGCATAGATGCATTGACGGCTCGATCTAGAGAGCTGGGTCAAACAATTGCTATGTTTTTTATTCGAAGCGCAAGACGGGCGGCATTATACATGTCGTGCCTTACTCTCAAGAGTGCAATTTCCTCAGGTTGTGTCCGCGTATGACAGGCGAAATGAACATCCTCCCGCTCCCGCCCACCACCCCGGCGACCGTTCGCCCGCAGGTCGGTGAGCTGCTCAAGCTGCTGACCCCGGTCGAAGGCCTGATCGGCGCCGGGCAAAGCGCCAAGGCCGAGGTGTTGTCGCTCAAGCAGGCGGACCAGACCTTTCAGTTATTGCTCAAGGTGACCGTCGACGGCGGACGCCAGACCACCGTGCAGGCGACCAGCAATCTGCCGTTGCCGCAAGGCACCAGTCTGGCGATCACTCAGCCCTCGGCGGGCAATCTGGCGATTACCGTGCAGCAGGCGATTGCCAGCAGCGTCGCCACCCTCACCCGCATCGACACCGCGCAATTGCCGGTCGGCACGCTGCTGCAAGGCAAAGTGCTGACCTCGCAGGCGCTACCGCAGACGCCGGGGCAGGCAGCGGTGTTCCGCTCGCTGGTCAGCCTGCTCAACACCGCACAGAGCGGCAGCACATTGACCATCGACAGCCCGCAGCCGCTGCGCATTGGCACCTTGCTGTCGGCGTTGGTGGAAGACTCACAAACCCTCAAGTTTCTGCCGATGAGCAGCCGCCAGGAACAACTGGCCGTCAGTCAGCAACTGCTCGGTCAGCAAAGTCGCCAGGCATCCCTGACAGGGTTGCTGAATGCTTTGCAAAATCTGCCGAGCGATACCGATCAGACATCGCAGGATTTGCGCGCGGTGGTCGACAAACTCCTTGCCAGCCTGCCGGACGTGCAACAACTGAGCACCGCCAAAGGCGTCGCGCTGGCGCTGGCCAACAGCGGCGCGTTCCTCGAAGCAAAACTGCTGACCGGCCAGAACCCGACGCTGGCTCCGGACATGAAAGCCGATCTGCTCAAGCTGATCGCACAACTGACCCCGGGCCTGCCGAGCAGCACCAGTTTCAACGCGATCATCGCCGCCAACACCTTGGCGCAAGCGCTGCCGAGCTTCGTCCGTAACGCCCTCGGCATGCTCGGCCAGGTCAGCGCCAAACCGGTGCCCAGCAGCTTCCCGCTGCCCGAGCGTTTGCTGCAAAGTCAGGACGGCGAAGGCGATCTGGAGCAATTGCTGCGCCTCGCTGCTGCCGCGGTTTCGCGCCTGCAAAGCCATCAACTGTCGAGCCTGGAGCAGACCGGCGTCACCGACGACGGGCGTCTGCTCAGCACCTGGCAACTGGAAATCCCCATGCGCAACCTGCAGGACATCGTGCCGTTGCAGGTCAAGTTTCAGCGTGAAGAAGCGCCGGAGCGCGAACCGCAACCGAACGAGCGCCGCGACGAGCGCGAACCCAAGCAGCAACTGTGGCGCGTCGATCTGGCGTTCGACATGGAACCGCTCGGGCCGATGCAGATTCAGGCGCAGTTGATCGCCGGCAGCCTGTCCAGCCAACTATGGGCCGAACGGCCTTACACCGCCGACCTGATCGGCAACAACCTGTTCGCCCTGCGCCAGCGCCTGCTCGATCGCGGGCTGAACGTTGGCGACCTCGACTGCCACCTCGGCACCCCGCCGCAGGGCAACCAAACCCGCCTCGAACACCGCTGGGTCGACGAAACCGCATGAACGATTCCACTGCCCCACGCCAGGCCATCGCCCTCAAATACGACGGCAACCACGCCCCGACCCTCACCGCCAAGGGTGATGATGAACTGGCCGAAGAAATCCTGCGCATTGCTCGTGATTGCGAAGTGCCGATCTATGAGAATGCTGAATTGGTGCGCTTGCTGGCGAGGATGGAACTGGGCGACAGCATTCCCGAAGAGCTGTATCGCACCATCGCCGAGATCATCGCGTTTGCGTGGAATCTGAAGGGCAAATTTCCCGAGGGGCAGGACCCGAATGCGCCGATGGTCGAGAAGGACATCACTGATCGCGGCGATGATTATTAAGCCTTAAAAGCAAAAGATCGCAGCCT